>NZ_CP074441.1:1200000-1505791 GCF_018394055.1 Weissella ceti | reverse complement strand
ATGCGAAAAAGTTACCGTGTTAAATCAGAAGCAGATTTTCAACGCGTTTTTGATAAACATCATTCGGTTGCTAATAAAATGTTTATTGTTTACACGATGGAACGCGAAGAGGCTAAGCATTTTCGTTTAGGAATTTCAATTTCTAAGAAAGTTGCCTTACGTGGACATGAACGTGTATGGATTAAGCGCCGAATTCGACAAAGTGTGCTAGACTTCAAGCCACGCTTACGTCAAGACGTCGATATTTTGGTCATTGCACGTCCAAGTGCTTATGAACAAGATATGGAAACGATTAAGAAAAATATCGAACACGTCTTTACTTTGGCTGACTTGTTTGTTGATGAGCCATCTAAAACTGAAAATTAATCTACTATCTAATATAGGGAGTATTATATGGAAACTTTAAAGAAGTACATGCGAATGCGCTCATTCCCGATTGCAATGATGGCACTATTAGTGATGATCATTGCCGGAGTCACATATCCTGGACATATTGAAGGTCAAGGACTATGGGGAATCATCGTTGCCGGTTTTTCACAATCAATCTTGGGAGTAGCAGATTGGTTTGGTGGTAATGCTGGTGTCGGAATTATTGTATACACGTTGTTGATTCGTTTGTTGATCTTGCCATTGATGGCACAACAATCAGCATCAATGATTAAGATGCAAGAAATTGCGCCAGCGCTTAAGGCATTGCAAGCTAAGTACCCAACTCGTGATACTGCTTCAATGCAAGCCATGCAAACAGAACAACGTGCTATCTACAAGGAAGCCGGTGTTAACCCATTTGCAAGTTTCATTCCATTGCTAGTACAAATGCCAATTTTGATGGCTTTGTACTCATCAATTCAATCTACAGAAGCCTTGCAACAAGGAACTTTCTTGTGGATTCAATTGGGTGGTAAGGATCCATACTTTGTCTTGCCAATTTTGGCAGCCTTGTTCACATTGGCTTCATCATTGCTTGTCATGATGGGACAACCTGAACGTAATGGGGTTATGACAACAATGACATTCGCGATGCCAGTTATGATTTTCGTGTTTGCGATTAACGTACCTGCAGCTTTGTCATTGTACTGGGTGGTTTCAAATGCATTCCAAGTGGCTCAAACTTGGGTTTTGCAAAACCCATTCAAGATTCGTGCACAACGTGCCGAAAAAGTACGTGCCGAAAAGTCACGTGAACGTGCTATCCGTAAGGCTAAGCGCTCACGTCGTTAATAAATATTAAAAGCGGACCTAACGGTCCGCTTTTTTTTATACATATTTTAATTTTGTTATCAGCTAGACGTGGTATGCTTGTAACAATTAATTACATAATGTTGTAGAGGAGTAGTCGGATGAAAGCATTACGCAGTATTCTGTCATGGGTATTACCAATTGTAGCGGGAATTATTATTGCATTGGTTATTAAAACTTTTTGGTTCCAACCAGTTCAGGTTGATGGGATTTCAATGGAACCCAACTTGTCTGCTCGTGAACGTGTTCTAGCCTTTAAGAATGAAGATATCCACCGTGGGAGCGTTGTTATCTTTGATGCTTATGGAGAAGATCCAAGTGTTAAGAAGAGTAACTTGTTCGTGAAGCGTGTCATTGGTATGCCTGGTGATACAGTTAGTGCACAAGGTGATGTGATAAAGGTCAATGGAAAAGAAATTAACCAAGATTACTTAGGTGCTAATGATAAAGTGGCAACAACAGAACCCGATTCAGGAATGGTTGGAAATTGGAAGAGTTTAACTGATCTAGGGAATAATATGAATTGGGAACGTGACAAGTCAGTCAAAGTACCTGAAGGTCAATACTTTGTCTTAGGTGATAACCGTGCAGTGTCAAATGACTCTCGTTACTGGGGTTACGTAAGCAAAGAAAAAATCATGGGTGTTGTAAAGGTGCCATTCTGGGGCAAGGCAGCACAAAAAGAGAATGTAAATAATCAATGGGAAACATTCTACAAAGAAAAGTAACACCAAAGATAATAAATAAAATTAAGAAGAATGGTCTTAGGACCATTCTTTTTTCTTTATCTTCATTAAAAGGTGTACAATATGATGAAGGAAAATAGCACAGGAGAAAAACATGCAACAAACATATGCAATTATCGGCTTAGGCCGCTTCGGAAGTTCATTATTGGAATCATTGATGGCTGCAGGACAAGAAGTTCTAGCGATTGATAAGGATCCAGATACAGTTGAAGATTACATGGATATTGCGACGCATGCCGTTATCGCAAATGCGCAGGAAGAAGATGCGTTGAAGGACTTGGATTTGCCTAGTTTTGATCACGTTATCGTGTGTATTGGACACAATCAACAAGCATCTATCCTAACAACAATCCTTTTAAAGGACTTGGATTGTAAAGATGTTATTGCGAAGGCTGAAACAAAGTTGCATGCTCGCGTGCTAGAAAAAGTTGGTGCGGACTTAGTTGTTCGTCCAGAATTAGAAATGGCAGAACGTCTAGCTGAAAATTTGATGGCACCGAATTTAGTGAGTTACATTGAATTGGGAGATGGATATTCAATCGCCGAAATCAAAGTTGCTAATCTAAAGTATTCTAACAAGTCTATTACTGACTTGAACCTTGATCGCTTAGATGGCCTACATGTTGTCGCGTTGAAGTCAAAAGACCAAGTTGTTATGGAGCCTACTGCCGACACGATGGTCCAAATTGGTGACGTCTTGACCGTTATGGGTAAGACCGTGGATGTACAATTCTTTGAAGAATCAATCTCTGTTGAAAAGTAATCAGTATTGACGAGATACTGGTAAATTGGTAACATAGCAATATTACTTTTTGATGAACATTGAGAAATAATGCAGATATTTTTGGTTTAGAGAGCTCTGGTTTGGTGAAAAAGAGTCCAAAATAGCATTAGGGGAGCCTTGGGAGAAAAGTAATACCCGTAATTAAGACGCTTAACAACAGTTAAGAAGTAGGGTGGAACCGCGTTATTAACGTCCCTATGTCAAATTAAATTTGGCATGGGGATTTTTTTGTGCCCTCATGCAGAAAGAGGTTCTTATGACAGAGAACAAAACAAATACAGAACTCGAAAGAGGACTGTCATCACGTCATCTACAGATGATTGCAATTGGTGGAGCCATTGGAACAGGATTATTCCTGGGATCTGGTGAAGCCATTAAAACGGCTGGACCAGCATTGGTACTCGCTTACGCAATTACCGGATTCTTCACGTATGTTATGATGCGTGCAGTTGGAGAATTATTGATGTCCGACACCAAGTTGCGATCATTCATTGACTTCGTTCGCTTATACTTAGGTGAACGTTGGGAATTCGTTATTGGTTGGGCTTATTGGTTAAGTTGGGCAAGTTTGGCAATGGCCAATCTAACCGCAACGGGAATTTACTTACGTTATTGGTTCCCTGAATTGCCCCAATGGCTGGCGCCGTTATTAGTTGTAATCCTTTTGATTGGCGTTAACCTGATCAATGTTCGCTGGTTTGGAGAATTAGAAAGTGGATTTGCCAGTGTTAAGGTTTTTGCGATTATTGGCTTAATTGTTGCCGGACTTTGGATGATTGCAACGGGGTTTAGCACCCATGGAACAACAGCTAGCTTCGCTAATTTAGTTGATCATGGCGGATTCTTCGCGATGGGTGGATGGGGATTCTTACTAGCTTTCCCAATGGTTATCTTTGCCTTTACTGGAATTGAAATGGTTGGATTGATGGCTGGTGAAACTGCTAACCCAAAGAAAGACTTACCTAAAGCCATTAAGTCAGTCCCAAAGCGAATTAGCTTTTTCTATGTTGGATCCTTAGCTGTGATTATGGCAATCTATCCTTGGAATCAATTAGATGCTAGTCAATCACCGTTTGTGCAGGTCTTTTCTGGATTAGGAATTGGTTTTGCGGCTGATTTAGTTAACTTCGTCGTGTTAACATCAGCGATGTCAGCAGCTAACTCAGCTATTTTCTCAACGTCACGTACATTGTATGTATTGGCAAAGAATAAGCAAGCACCAAAGATGCTAGCTAAGTTGTCTAAGCAAAACGTGCCAGTTAATGGGATGTTCGTATCTGTTGCGGCTTTCTTGTTCGGTGTATTGTTGAACTACTTCTATCCAACGAGTGTATTCGTTATGATTACTGGAGTTGCGACAATTAGTTTCATCTTTGTTTGGATTTTGATTTTGTTGACACATATCAAATACAAGCGAACTTTGGATGCACCAACATCTGACTTTAAGATGCCTTTGTTCCCAATTTCAAGTTACATGACTATCTTGTTCTACTTAGCAGTGTTGGTAACGTTGTTGTTTAACGAAACGACACAAGTGTCAGTGATTGCGGCAGTCATTTACTTCGGTGCTATGGCTGTTGGATATACGATCTGGCAACGTAATAAAAACAAGTCTGTATAACGTTTTTATACAACTGAAAATAAAATCAATCAAAAAAAGCTCTGCTGAAAAATCTCAGCGGAGCTTTTTTAATGTTTCATGTGGAACATTTTACTTGTGGTAAGGAGACCCTTGATTAATCATAAACGCACGGTAAATTTGTTCAGTCAAAACTAAACGCATTAGTTGATGAGGTAAAGTGAAACGACCAAAACTAATTTGTGTGTTTGCGCGCTTTAGTACAGCAGGATCTAATCCCAAAGATCCACCAATGATGAATGTTAGATCGGACTTTCCAGAAACGGTCAATTTTTCAATTTCTTGCGCCAATTCTTCACTACTGCGTTCTGTACCTTTAATAGCAAGAGCAAAAACATATTCACGATCCTTGATCTTACTTAAGATTCGTTCACCTTCTTTTTGCATAATCTTGTCCATCTCGGCTTGAGATAATTGCTCAGGCGCTTTTTCATCAGGAACTTCGATAATTTCGAACTTCGCAAACTTTTGTAGACGCTTTGAGTACTCAGCAATTCCGTCTTTTAGATATTTTTCTTTTAACTTACCAACACTGATGATTTTAACGTTCATAATGTGCTCCCTCGATGAAATGACCTGTAGATTGTTCGGAATAAAGACAAACAATCTTCTTTTTCCACAACTTTACAAGTTATGACTTGATTTAATATCCCTATTATATCATGGCTTTAAAGCACAATTAAGTATGTATTGCTTAGTTATCCACATTTTAGGGGTTAACCTGTGGATAACTACTGTAAACGTGATTAAATCAAGGGGTTTACGATGTTGATAAGTGATGTTTCTATGTGTGGAAAAAAGAATTATCCACACATAAATAACAAGATTTTAAGTCTGGTTAAAGTTAACGAACAATATAGAAAATAAAGATAATATCATTCGTGTTTATTTTTGATATTAGAGAAATGAGCGGTTTGGCGTTAGAAAAAAGTCACAGACAGATAGGAGATGTGGAAAACTCCGCACGACTGTGGATAACTTAGGTAAAAGTTAATTAGCTAAGTTTATGTGAATTAGGATAAACCTAGTAAAACGATATAACTTCTGTAATATCAAGGGATTGGACGGAAAAACGGGCTTGTGAAATTTGTAAGTTTGTGAAAAACGAAAACACCAGAATTAGCAGTTATCCCCAGAAACTTAGAGTTTTCAACAGGTTATACACAAGTTCTCCACAAGTTATGCACAGAGTTATCCACAATGGGGATAACTGAAGAGGCAGTTTGGCATTTTAAAAATAAAATGTATAATGGGGAAATGAATTGGAGTGTTTAGTATGCATAAGTTATTCGATCGACTAACCCCACCACAAATCCTAACTGCTGGTTTCTTGGCAATTATCTTTTTAGGTGCGGGGCTATTGAGTTTACCGATTGCGCAAAATCCAGGGGTTCATGTATCTTTCATTGATGCATTGTTTACATCTGTTTCAGCGACAGCTATTACAGGTTTAACAGTCGTGAATACTCCGGAAACGTGGTCGTTCTTTGGACAGATTGTTCTATTAATAATGATTGAAGTTGGTGCGCTTGGATTTATGACGTTTGCTGTGTTGGTATTAACGCTAACGCAGAAACGCTTGGATCTAAAAGCCCGTTTGTTAATGCGAGAAGCGTTGAATTTACGTAACTTAGGTGACGTAAAGATGATGTTGACGTTTGTGTTCTCGCTATCATTTATCATTCAGATTTTCGGGGCAATTCTCCTGATGTTTGAATTTATTCCAAAATTTGGTGTGGGACAAGGCATCTATTTCAGTATTGCCCATGCGATTTCAGCATTTGGTAATGCTGGCTTTACTTTCTTTGATGAACCAATCACGATGTTCCAGAATTCGCCATATGTCTTGTTCGTATGGATGTTCCTAATTACGGCAGGATCATTGGGATTCTTGGTTTGGCGAGACTTGTTGTCACTGAAGCGTGGTGGACGTTTAAGTCTACACACACGTATGGCGCTAACGACATCATCTTGGTTAATTGTTGGTGGATTTACGATTTTCTTATTCACCGAAAAACTTGTCCACAATTTATCTGGCTTGAGTTTGTGGGAACGTATTTCCGATACAATGTTCCTAGCAATTGTTCCACGTACAGCAGGTTTAGAAGTGGTACCTCTATCAACTTTGTCAGTTGGAGGACTGTTTATTATTATGATCTTGATGTTTATTGGGGGAACCCCAGGGTCAACATCAGGTGGAATTAAGACAACCACACTAGGTATCTTGTGGCTACAATCAGTTGCAGCCTTACGAGGACAAGAACAAGTTAACTTTGGTAATCGTCGAATTAGCCAAAAGACAATTGTTAAAGCGTTGATGCTTGCAGTTATTTCAACGGCGTTTGTTATGTTTGTGTCGATTATCCTTTGTATGACCGAGACGATTCCTAAAGGATATGGACTTGAATATGTGACGTTTGAAGTGATTTCTGCCTTTTCAACGACTGGATTTTCATTGGGGTTAACACCAAATCTAACTCTCTTTGGTAAAATTGTTATTATGTTTGTGATGTTTATTGGGCGTGTGGGTCTATACACAGTTATGTTCTCTGTGTTGAACATTCGTGAGAAGCCCGCTAACTACCAATATCCAACAGAAGAAATTATTATCGGTTAGTTAATGGATTAATTGAATAATAAAAAGCTCTCAGGCTACGCCTGAGAGCTTTTCTTTTGTTTACGTATTATTTATAGTGCGTCCATTGATTCGTTTAATAAACGATCGACAAGGACGTTTCCAGCGCTGGTTGCATGCCCCTTGACCCAAATGAAATTCAAACGGTCTTCAAGGGGTTGAATAAGTTCGAAAATTTGTTGCCACCCTTTTAAGTTAGCAATTTCACCGCTTGTTTTCTTCCAACCATTCTTTTGCCAGTTGTACATCCAATTTGTGACAGAGTCTAGGACGTATTTTGAGTCACTCACAATAGTCACAGGATGGTCTGTTTTAGCGGCTTGTAGTAACGCATTAATTAGGGCTAACATTTCCATCTCATTGTTTGTACGACCGAAATACCCTTTTGTATCTGAAAAGACGGGCGTCTTTAAATCGCTACCTGCGTAGATAGCAATTGCCCACGCAGCTTTATCAGTTGACTTAACGTGTCCTCCGCTAACATTACCAGTATTACGACTCCCTCCGTCAGTAAAGATATAGAAACGATTTTTATCTGCCTTAAAGGCGCCATCATACGCAGTCTCATAAGATCGAGACCCAGATTTTTGCGCATCAAACCACGCTTGTGCTTCAGCTTTTGTGGCAAACCCTTTAAATTTAGGGGCGGGTTTTGTTTGCGTCAGTTTTTGTACTTCAGACCAAGGTTTTGTATATAATCCCTCGTATTTATTACCAACGATTGCATATGTTTTCATATGTTACTCCATTTTAAGTTTCAAGTGAGCCGGCTTCATTATACTATTACATTGTGCGATGTACTAAACGTGCAAAAACCCGGCGTTCCGCAATTGCAATTACGAATCCCATGCCCAAGAAAGCTAGGATAGTACCAATGTTCACAGCGATGATTTGTCCAGTACTTAACCAGATAAACAAACACATTGACATTGGAATTGCGAAATTTAGGGTTTGTGCTACGACCACATTACCTTTAAAATAGGTGAAACGCATAACGTTTGTCATGTCATCCACAGGATGAATTACAAATTGTAAGCGTTGTGTAATAGATACACCAGCACCAATACATATTAGTCCTAAGATATCGATAATAAATCTAGGAACAATAGGTAGCTGACCAACGCCTAGGTTAATGAATACCTGATTTGTGTAACCTAATGTGAAACTATAGATAGCGACAAATAATAGGTTTCCAAAGAAACGACGTCCATCAAATCGTTTTGTAATCAACGATACAACGATTGCGGCTATGAAACCAAATAAGCCAAGATATACGGTGATGCTCAGATGGGTTACATTAGCTAGGTTAGCCGCGGCAGCCGTCCAAGGTGCAGACCCCATGTTCGTTGAAACAGTCAGTCCGTTACCAAATGCATTAAGTAACAGGCCGGCGAAAAAGAAAAAAACAATCTCAGTCGGGGTGAGAGAGCGTGGACCATTTACATCATTAATCATGGGGACACCTTCCTTTGTTGTTGATTCTGTTATATTTATTCTAACAGAAATTTGTGAGAGACATTGGCTGGGTTAACTAAATGAAATTTTAGGAATTAGGAAGTGGGGAAGTTTTATGACAACAAATGAGCAACAAACAACTGCAGAACAACCAAAGCGTCAACGTTCTGAACGAAACAAATATTTCCAATGGTTTATTCAAGGGGTATCATATGCAGGAATTGCATTTACGATTTGGGCATGTTGGAAGTTATATCAAATGGGAGCATTTACCGATCCTGATGTTATGATGAACTTGGTTAAGGGATACGGTGTCTGGGCACCCATTATCTTTATGTTCATTCAAATCATTCAAGTGGTTATTCCAATCATTCCGGGTGGAATTACACTAGCGGTTGGAGTTATGATTTTCGGCCCATGGTGGGGATTCGTATACAACTATGTTGGAATTGTTGTAGGATCATTTATTCTATTCTGGCTTGGTCGTCGCTACGGGATGAAGCTTGTTGAAGCATTTGTTAGTGACAAGGTCATGGACAAGTACATGAGTAAGTTGGACACAAAAGGATGGCGTACAACGTTTGCCATCATGATTTTGTTGCCAGTCGCTCCAGATGATGCATTAGTATTGCTAACTAGTCTAACGAAGATGAGTTGGCGTGAATTCTTCTGGATTATTGTGTTGTGTAAACCAGCAACTGTTGCCGCATACAGTTTTGCAATGATGTACGGAATGGAATGGTTGACTAAATTAATCGGTTAAACAATAAAATTAAGGTTCTCTGCGAGTTGCAGGGAGCCTTTTTATTTAGATGTTCCACGTGAAACAAGGGTATTGCTGGATAAGACAGATAACATGACTAAGCGACGTATAATTATTCACGATAAATGAATAACGAAAAAATGTAATTGGGAATGCGGGAAATGAAGTTGGTTAAAATGTATTGAAAAAGAATGTTCTAAATGAGGGTGTGTGAAATGGAAAAATTGATGTATGAATCACCGATTGGAGAAATTGTGATTCTAACCGACATGAACTATGTTAAAGGGTTGTGGTTTAGTGATCAAAAATTTGAAGGTGCGCAATACAAGTTAGATGAAATTGTAGAAAAAAATTCGAAAATGGGGAAACTCGTTGCAAAATGGTTAGATGATTATTTTAATCAAAAGCACCCCAGTTTATCACAATTGTTGCTGGCTCCCGAAGTAACTGAATTTAGAAATAAAGTCTTGGGTGTATTAATAGATACGCCATATGGTGAGACTAGATCGTATAAAGAGTTATATGAACAAATAAATCTGAAGAGTGAAAAACGGATTGGGTCGATTCGTGCTGTGGGAGGTGCAGTTGGACACAATCCTATTTCTATTATTATTCCTTGTCATCGGATTGTCGGCAGCGATGGGAAGTTAACAGGGTATGCAGGTGGAATTGATAGGAAGAAATATTTATTAAAGTTAGAAGGCGTTGATGTGGATCTTGAAAAAGATCGGATTAATTGATGTCTAGAAATAGGTTGTATATCTAATGAGTATCGTCTTAGGGGTAAATAAAAAGAGATGTTCCACGTGGAACATCTCTTTTTATTATGGTTGTGTTTTTAATGAAACAGCATGTCCTTGAGATTGAAGTGTCTTAATGTGATCTTCGCCCCAACTGCATAAGTTGTCTAAGACAACGCTAAGCGTCATACCGTATTCACTCAATGAATATTCCACTTTAGGTGGTACTTGCGAATATACATGACGATCCACGATATTGACGGCTTCTAGCTCGCGTAATTGTTGAGTTAACATTTTTTGACTAATTCCGGGAATTTGTCGTTTTAATTCACTAGTTCGTAATGAACCGTGTCGTAGATTGCAAAGTATGATGGGTTTCCACTTTCCCCCAATAACATCCATAGTTGCTTCTACACCTATTTGATAAACCTGTTCATCTGACATGTCTTTTCTCCTGAACGTATAGGTACGTTTTTGTACCTAGGGTACTTTAAAGTACGTACTGGTTACTTTGTTTTAATAAGTGTATCCTATAAGTAATAAATAACCAAGGAGAAATATAATGATTAACTCACTGCAAGATACAATAAAGTTAAACAATGATGTACACATGCCTGGATTAGGTCTAGGGGTATTCCAAATCCCAGAAGAAGAAACAGCAGAAGTAGTTGCGACAAGTATTGAGTCAGGATATCGTTTGATTGATACTGCCCAGATTTATGGTAATGAAGAAGGTGTAGGAGAGGGGATTAAATTAGGGCTTGAGCGTACTGGTCTGACTCGAGAAGATTTGTTTATCACATCTAAGGTGTGGAATTTCGGTATGACCAAAGCAGAAGCAAAGGCATCGGTGGAACTAAGTCTAGCCAAGTTACAACTAGAGTATGTTGATCTGTTTTTGATTCACTGGCCTGGAGATAAGCAATATAAGGAAGCTTGGCTGGCTTTAGAAGATTTATATGCTGAGGGGAAGATTAAAGCAATCGGGGTAAGTAACTTCCAAGTGCATCATTTAGAAGACCTAATGAGTTATGCAACTGTAAAGCCAGTGTTAAATCAAATTGAACTACATCCAAAGTTGGCTCAACACGAACTACGTGAATTCGGAAAGCAACATAATATTAAGATCCAAGCGTGGTCACCACTGATGCAAGGAGAGTTGTTGAATAACGAGATTATTCAATCAATTGCCAACAAACATGGCAAGTCAACGGCGCAAGTTATTCTACGTTGGGATATCCAGAATGAAGTCATGTTAGTTGTAAAGTCGGTTAAGAAGTCGCGCTTATTGAGTAATTCAGATGTGTTTAGTTTCGAGCTAGATGAAGACGATATGTCTGTGCTAAATGGGATGAATGAAAACTTGCGTGTTGGACCAAACCCAGACGAATTTCATGTGTAAATAAAAAGACTCTATTCATTGAATAGGGTCTTTTTGTTTCACGTGAAACAAACCGCGCTTAATTAAGTTTATATGAAATGTATGCAATATGTTTTACGACCACTTGAAGGTTGATGAATATTCATGCAATCCATTGAAAGCTAGCTGATGTATTAAATTAGAAAATTGAACAAACTAATCAAAATAATATATGATTATTTTAGATATCAAACGAGATACAGTTATGGGAGAAGAAAAATATGGGTGAGTTAAAGGAAGATAATCAACATATGAGAGACATTAGTGAACCTAAACAAGCAATCAAGATGTGGTTAGAACAATGCAAAGCAGATGATATTAAACCTTGGGAATATGATCTAAAGAATGAAATATATCGGCTAGATAACACGATTGATGTGCAGCCGTGCAATCAAGGAGATAAGAGATATGTTGCCATCGAAAATTTGTTGAAGTCTTGGATGGGGGATTTTGGAACTATAATTAACAAAAAAGAAACTGAAGATTGTGCTTTGATGCAATGCATCTATGAAATTTTATGGGGAACACAGAGTAAACATTCAGAGGGGGAACCTAATCCAGATGTAGATGCAGATGTGATGTATTCTTTTTGGATTCCATATAAAAAATCAATGGCATGTCAGGGAATATATAACTGGACGAACAACCCATACATAAAGTCAAAGCCCGAAACTTTAAAACCACTGCTATCGTATCTGGAAGCCGGTAAATATAAAAAGTTAAGTGACACTTTTGAAGGATTTGCGAGAAAGACACATACCATTGGCAACATGGCGCTTGCACACGTTGGATTTAATGCCGGTGGAGGAATAGTAAGTCATAATGACAATGCTACATGGCAAGTGGCGTTAGATGACATGAAACAAAAATATACAGCAAACGAATGGTCGTGTTTAGGTGTTACGAACTATGATGAATATAACAAAAATTTCTTCTTTGATATAGATGAAGAACATCGAGTTAGCGCCGCATATGTAGTGGGTATGTCAATTGATGAATTACTGGCGATCATCACAGGGATTACATCGGAAATTGAAAATAGAGGCCAGGCAATGACGAAATATTTAATCGATAAGGTATATGACCAAGAATCCGACATAAAACCTGATTTTTTCGTTCAATAAACGTTAATAAAATTAAATGTTCCACATGAAACATTTATGATGAAATATAAGTATTTTTTATTGATTTTTAGTGAAAACTAAAAGTGATTTTCGTCACTAAGGTTAAATAAATGAAAAACAGGTGAAAATAGAATTTTATTTATTTAAATAGTAAATGTGCGTAAAATACATCTAACTTATATGTTTAGGACTTGTTTTTCACAAACTTTAAATAATGAAAACAAATGTAAAACATGTGAATTAAAACACATGCATTGTATCTGTCGTGTATATCGTTTCTAGTGTAGTTGTATAGTAGATAGCTTGACATTATCCTACAAAATTCAGTAAAATATAAGAGTAATTAGTAAACGTTTACAACACACATTAAATGGAGGTTTTGTGAATATGTCAGATAATAAAATGTCAGCTGGATTGGCTGCTTTAAAGGTCATGGAAGGTTGGGGCGTTGACACCATGTACGGTATTCCTTCTGGAACACTAAGTGGTTTGATGAACGCTATGGGTAACCCTGAAAACAACATCAAGTTTATCCAAGTTAAGCATGAAGAAGTCGGAGCAATGGCTGCTGTAATGCAATACAAGTTCGGTGGTAAGTTGGGTGTTACTGTTGGTTCTGGTGGACCTGGTGCAACTCACTTGATCAACGGATTGTACGATGCTGCAATGGATAACATTCCAGTATTGGCTATCTTGGGATCAAAGCCTGTTCGCGAATTGAACATGGACTCATTCCAAGAATTGAACCAAAACCCAATGTACGAAAACATTGCGGTTTACAACCGTCGTGTTGCTACTCCTGAACAATTGCCACACTTGGTAGACGATGCCATCCGTACTGCAATTGCTAAGCGTGGAGTTGCCGTACTTGAAGTTCCTGCTGACTTCGGATTTGCCGAATTGGATGCAGACTCATTGTACTCAACACCTTTGTACTCATCAGGTGAAAAGTTCAAGAACTACAAGTCAGCCCCTGTTGAAGCATCAGAAATTGCTGAAGCTGCTGCATTGTTGAACGATGCTAAGCGTCCAGTAATCTACGCTGGTATGGGAACAATGGGACACGGATCTGCTGTGCAAGAATTGGCACGTAAGATCAAGGCTCCTATCATCACTACTGGTAAGAACTTCGAAACATTCGAATGGGACTTCGAAGCCTTCACTGGATCAACTTTCCGTGTTGGTTGGAAGCCTGCTAACGAATCAGTTCTTGAAGCTGACACAGTATTGTTCGTTGGAACTAACTTCCCATTCTCAGAAGTTGAAGGAACTTTCCGTAACGTTGACAAGTTCATCCAAATCGATAACAACCCTGCAATGCTAGGTAAGCGTCACCAAACTGACGTTGCTATCCTAGGAGATGCTGGTGAAGCTATCAACGCCATTCTTGCTGAAGTATCACCTGTTGAAGAATCAGCATGGTGGAACGCTAACGTTAAGAACGTTCAAAACTGGCGTGAATACATGAACAAGTTGGAACAAAAGACTGAAGGTGATCTTCAAGCTTACCAAGTTTACAACGCCATCAACAAGTACGCTGCAGAAGATGCTATCTTCTCAACTGACGTTGGTAACGTTACACAAATGTCAATCCGTCACTTGCACATGACTCCTAAGAACATGTGGCGTACTTCACCATTGTTTGCAACAATGGGAATCGGATTGCCAGGTGCTATCGGTGCCAAGAACACATTCCCTGACCGTCAAGTTTGGAACTTGGCCGGAGACGGTGCGTTCTCAATGGTTTACCCTGATGTTGTTACAAACGTTCGTTACAACATGCCTATCATCCACGTTGTCTTCACTAACACTGAATACGGATTCATCAAGAACAAGTACGAAGATACTAACAAGTACAACTTCGGTGTAGACTTTACTGATGTTGATTATGCTAAGGTTGCTGAAGCACAAGGTGCTGTTGGTTTGACTGTAAGCAAGATCGAAGACATCGACCGTGTTATGAAGGAAGCTGTTGACTACTACAACCAAGGTCGTGTTGTTGTAATCGACGCCAAGATCACTAAGGATCGTCCAATTCCTGTTGAAACTTTGAAGCTAGACACTAACTTGTACAGCGAAGAAGTTGTTAACGCATACAAGGAAAAGTACGAAGCTGAAGACTTGGTACCATTCCGCGAATTCCTTGAAGCTGAAGGTTTGACTTCAAAGTACATCAAGGAAGAAAACGGAAACAAGTTTAGCTTCTAATCTTGTTTCTAATATATAGCTACTTTTAGCAGCTATTAAAAAGCCTTTGTTTTAGAGAAATTTAATTCAAAGGTTTTTTTGTTTAATAAAATGTTTCACGTGAAACATGATTAAGAGGGGCGGTAATTGACTACCTCAAACATGTTTCAAAATGAATTAGCTGAGAATTGCCATATACTTACCTCTAAGGCATTAAATTGGTTGAACATTCTTTTGCCTAAGCAAAGAGTGAAAATCGATGAAACGATGCTTAAACAGGCTTATATGAAAGATTAATGACAAACCATCTCTAAATATACGCAAAGTAGCTAATACTGGAAAATGATTGGAGGGTTTCACGTGAAACATGATTTTAAATTAAATATCGAAGATAAAAAAGCCACGAACAACTGTTCGTGGCTTTTTTATCAATCATTTTTGATACTCAAAATGGCTAAACTTTGTTCAGTTTTGCAATCATGATTTTATCAGCTGCAGACTTTGATTTATTAAATTCTGCTCGATGAGCAGCTAATTGTTTCTTCATATTCCGATCAAGGACATTATTACGAGAATTAATCTGACGATCAATATCAGCTAAACGTTTCTTGGCGGCATTTAAATTTGCTGTTTCTTTACTAGGAGCAAGGTGCTTGCGATATGTTGAGGCAAAAGAGATTGCAGCTGGTTGTACTTTAACATTCCCTCGTTGATGTGCTAGTCCAAAAACAAACATGTATCTAAACCAATTTGAATAGTGTCCTCGGTTTTGTTCGATACCAGCACTGACATATTTTCCAGCAGACTTCTTGAATAATTCACGATGTCCCCATTTGGCATATCCATCTTGGTAAATCATTGTGGTAATTGAATTTAAGACACCAACTTTAAGTTCTAACAGGGTAGTTGAATCATTAGCTAGAATACCGCCTAAATTCTCACCAGAATAATCTAGTCCAGTTTTTTTAGTAAATGTTTTTTCAGCGAAACCCCAGTCAGTATGATTAAACCCAATTTTGGCTTTTTCACGACGATTAATGAGTTTTTTCATGTTAGTGTCCATAGAATTTGAACGTCTAACAGGAGCTAATCCTTGGTCTTTTAAATATGAATTAACTAATGTTAGTGCGTAATTGCTGATTTCTTTTTGTTGATTTTCTGTTAATTTGCCATTAATCTTGTTGGTTTTATCAGCAGATGTTTTTTGGTAACCATAGTAGGCAAATGTCGTTGCGTTATTTTGCTTTGATCGTGGTACTTTTGGATTCACGATTTTGGTAGGTAAATTTTCATGGCGGGTAATTAGATGATTACCCGTATATGCTTTAGCAGGATTATTAGAATCTGTATTTGGCGTGGCCACGTGGACTCTTGGTGTTTTAACAGCCACTGCACGACTCAATGATGCAATATTTTGTTGCTCTTTTTTCTTTTTTTCATAGAGCTTTTTCAATGTTGCATCGTTCTTTTTGATTGCTTTGGCATCATTATCTTTACGTACTTTGATCATGTTGGCAGTGTTAATACGAGTAACGTTATCTGCTTTGATCTTTTTAATATCGTGATTTGTTAGAGCTTTTTTCTTTACAACCTTCTTTTTAACAGTGATGTTTTTGTTTTTAGAGACAGCCTTTTTTTTGACAGTTACTTTTTTCTTAGTAACGTTTTTCTTTTTAGAGACAGCCTTTTTTTTGACAGTTGTTTTTTTCTTAGTAACGTTTTTCTTTTTAGAGACAGTCTTTTTTTGACTACTGCTTTCTTCTTAGTCGTGTTTTTTTTCTTTTTTGAATTCTGTTTAGTGTTTCCAGAATTAACAGTTGATGCTGTAGCGGTCTCTACCACATTTACTGAATCAAATGAAACAAATCCACCAGACATTCCCAATGCAAGAGCCCCCACAGCCATTGCTTTTACAATAATACGCATATTTGCTCCTCCCAGAGTACAAGGTATTCTCTAAACTAACTCTTTGGTCAGCAAAAAATGATAATTTTCATGCTAAAGAGGTGATTTTAAAGTGATAGTCAAATAGTAGAATACGATGATATATGTAACTTCCCTTAACAAAGCTAATTATAAATACTGACAAATAGTAACTCAATATCGAAATTTTTTAAAAACGTTGAAAATACAGAAAAAAAGTTCGATGCTTGATTAAAACGTTGGTATAAAGGTGTTTGTTATTGTGAAGTTTTTATCATAGTTTGTTTTTTGAAAACAAACGAGGGGGGATTAAGGGCCGAATAGCAAAAAGGTTCAGCTGTTTAACGTGGAATTTAAAACTAGGAGATGTTTATTTTTGTAAAAAAAACAAAACAAAAACCGTCTGCCGATTTGTTGGCAGACGGTTTTTGGCGACAGAGGTAAAGACTAATGATTAGTCCAGACTTGTGTCGAGTTAGAACTGCAAATGTTTAACTCAGTGATGAGAACGATTATTCCCATTCAACAGTTGCAGGTGGCTTAGCTGTGATGTCGTAGACTACGCGGTTAATGTTTGAAACTTCATTAACGATACGACGTGAGATTTCTTCAAGAACGTCCCAAGGTAGCTTAGCAAAGTCAGCAGTCATTCCATCAACTGATGTGATGGCACGAACAGCGATTGTGTAGTCGTAAGTACGGATATCTCCCATAACTCCAACTGAACGAACGCCAGTTAGAACTGTGAAGTATTGCCATACATCTCCGTCTAGACCGTTCTTAGCGATTTCTTCACGCAAGATAGCATCTGATTCGCGGACGATTTCTAGCTTATCTTCTGTGATATCACCAAGAACACGGATTCCAAGTCCAGGACCTGGGAATGGTTGACGCCAAACAACATTGTGAGGCATACCCATCTTTTCACCCAAGGCACGAACTTCGTCCTTGAACAATGTGTTCAAAGGTTCGATCAACTTGAATTGCATGTCTTCAGGTAGTCCACCAACGTTGTGGTGTGACTTGATTGTTTGCGCAGTTTCTGTTCCTGATTCGATAACGTCAGTGTACAAAGTTCCTTGCGCCAAGAAGTCAATTCCGTTCAACTTTGTTGCTTCTTCATCAAAGACAGCAACGAATTCGTTACCGATCAACTTACGCTTTGTTTCTGGATCAGAAACACCAGCAAGCATGTTTAGGAAACGTTCTTGTGCATCTACCTTGATGATGTTCAATCCGAACTTACCACCAAGTAGTTCCATAACTTCAGCTGCTTCATTCTTACGCAATAGACCGTGGTCTACGAAGATACAAGTCAATTGGTCTCCGATTGCACGTTGCAAAAGAACACCAACAACTGATGAGTCAACACCACCAGAAAGACCAAGCAAGACCTTCTTGTCACCAACAGTTTCACGAATTTCTTCGATTTGTTCGTTGATGAAGTCTTCCATTGACCAGTTACGTTCAGCCTTAACAGCCTTAGTAACAAAGTTTTCTAGCAATTGCATACCGTATTCACTAGCTTCTGTTTCTGGGTGGAATTGAACACCGTAAAGGTTACGTTCGCGGTTTTCCATCGCAGCAAAAGGTGTGTTTACTGAAGTAGCAGATGCAGTAAATCCTTCAGGAATGCTCTTGATAACGTCACCGTGTGACATCAAAACAGTTTGACGTTCAGGTGTACCAGCAAATAGTAATGTGTCAGCGTCGACAATATCAACTTCTGTTTCACCGTATTCTGATGAGCTGTCAGCAGGGACAACTTCTCCACCAGGTAACATGTGAGCCATCAATTGCATACCGTAACAAACACCTAGGATTGGAAGTCCTAGTTCAAAAATTTCGGGATCAATGGTGAAGGCACCTTCTTCATATACAGAGTTAGGGCCACCAGAGAAAATAATTCCCTTTGGGTTGATTTCTTTAATTTCTGCCGCTGTCAGTTTGTGTGAACGAAGTTCTGAGTAAACTCCTAATTCACGGACACGACGAGAAATCAATTGGTTGTATTGTGAACCGAAGTCCAGAACCAAAATACTATCATGTTGTTGTAGGTTCGCCATAGTGATCTCCTTTTAAATATTGTTTAACATTATACGTGAGAACTAGCAATAATCAACCGTTTCTACATTAGAGTTTTCCCATAATTACTTAAAGTGAGCAGGGGCGCGGGTCTAGCGTTTTATCAAGCCTTCAGTGACAGCAGTTTCTGTTGCTTCGCGATACATACTTTTGGAAATAGTACCATTATTCAACATAGAAAGTAGAACAATATCACGACGATCTGCAACAAGTTCGGGGTTAGCATAGAGATCAAAATTAGCTGGACTTTGTCCAATCCCAGCAATGATGGCTTGTTGTGACAATGTTAAATCAGTTAATGACTTACCATAATAGAAATTGGCAATGGTTTGAGCACCATATGCATTATGACCTTCATACAGTTTATTGACGTAAAATTCAAAGATTTGTGCTTTTGAATATTCACGTGTTAGCTTCAGTGCTAAGTACATTTCTTGGATTTTTCGCGTGATCGTTTGATCAGATACATCCGTAGAGAATGCGGTTAGTTTTACTAATTGTTGTGTAATGGATGAACCACCACGTGGGGTTCCTTTACCAAATAATGCTGAGATGTTAGATGTAATTAGAGCTTTGATGCCGCTTTTGTTTAGTCCGTTATTTGTCGGAAAGGTGGCATCTTCGGTTGAAATGACAGCTTGTTGATACATTTTTGGAATTTGATTAGCTTTAATATAGTCTTGTTCACCGGTTTCGGTTGGCAGTGCACGTAATTGGTTTTCAGTAATAGTGGGTGCTTGGCTCACTGTGTAGCCAACAAAACCAATTGTGGCGATTAAAAGCATGATGAAAAGTGTACCAATTGTCTTTAAAATTGTTTTTGAACGTTTCTTAGTTTGTTTTTTTACCATGGTATGTGCCTCTTATGTCTGAGTATGTCACTAATGTAAGACACGGTCCTTGTAATTGCAATAAGTCGCAGACCAGTTTTAGGTAAAATGCAAACATTTTTAAGTTGAGCATGGTAGAATGAACCAATCAGCCGCTGAGAAACAGTGGTAGAAAGAAAGGCTTTTGTAGAACGAAATGGCAGAACAATATAAGCGTAATAATTTTAAATCAAATAATAACAAGCCGTTTGGACCGCGTAAGAAGCGTCCAAATGTTAAGCCAAACCCCAACGACGTTAAGGTTGAAGTGGGAGACAAGCTATTAATCACAGTTAAGCGACTAGGAATTAATGGTGAAGGAATTGGATCTTACAAGCGTAAAATCACATTTATTCCTGGAGCTTTGCCTGGTGAAGTCGTAGATGTGCGTGTTACTGAAGTGACACCTAAGTACATTCAAGCAGAAATTCGTAAGTTCAAGCAAAAGTCACTTGACCGTGTTGAACCTAAGGATGACCAATCAATTGGTGGTGTTGAATTAGCGCACTTGGCTTACGACAAGCAACTAGAATTTAAGCAAGATGTTATCCGTCAAGCGCTTGAAAAGTACCAACCACGTAACTACACAAGTTACAAGATTTTGCCTACTATTGGTATGGAAAATCCAGTTGGTTACCGTAACAAGGCACAATTCCCTATCCGTGAAGTGAAGGGGAAGTTGGCAGTTGGAATGTACCGTCCAAATTCACACGAACTTGTGGACTTGCCAGAAATTTCAACACAAAACCCACTAACATTGAAGGTTATTCGTACATTGCGTGACATTATCGAAGAACTAGATATGTCTGTTTACAATGAAAAGAAGAACGTTGGAAGTATCAAGACTTTGGTTGCACGTGCTTCTCAATCAACAGGTGAAGTTCAAGTTACAATCGTAACGAACGGACATGAATTCCCTAAGCAAGATGCTTTCTTGGATGCGATTGAAGCAAAGTTGCCAGAAGTTGTTTCTGTACACCAAAACGTTAACCCAGGTAAGACTTCATTGGTTTGGGGAGACGAAACTGATTGGGTCTGGGGTAAGGATTACATCACAGAAACAATCAACGGCAAGACTTTCAAGTTGTCACCACGTGCCTTTTTGCAAATGAATCCGCTACAAACAGAGCGTTTGTACAAGGAAGTTATCGACGCCTTGGATTTGAAGCATGCGGACAAGCTAATTGACGCGTACTCAGGTGTTGGAACAATCGGAATTACTTTGGCTGATAAGGCTGGAGAAGTTCGTGGAATGGACACAATCTACGAAGCGGTTGAAGACGCGAACGAAAATGCGGCAGATAACGGGCTAGAAAACGTTAAGTATGAAGTTGGTGAAGCAGAATACATCATTCCTGAATGGCAAGAAGAAGGCTGGATTGCGGACGCCATGGTTGTTGACCCGCCACGTACAGGATTGGGATCACCATTGCGTAAGACAATTATGCAAACTAAGCCTGAAAAATTCGTATACGTTTCATGTAACGCTTCAACTTTGGCGCGTGACTTGGTTGAATTGAGCATGATTTATGATGTTGAATACATCCAATCAATTGACATGTTCCCACAAACAGCTCGTTGGGAAGGAATTGTTAAGTTCTCATTGCGTCAATAAGATAAGGAGTTATCCTAATGACTAAAGTTAGTAATGAACAAATATTTCGTGTTGCCCAAGTGGTATTAGCGGAAAAAGGCTTCGATCAAGCTCGGCTTGCTGAGATTGCGCGTCGTTTGAACATTACAGCGCCTGCTTTGTATAAGCATTTTTCGAATAAAGAAGAATTGTATGATGCAGCGCTACAAAATTGGATTGATCGTATTGATGCACCAGTACTTGAACTGGCCCAACGTGCGGCACCAGAAGAACGACTAATCAAATTACATGATTGGCTGTGGCAACTGGCTGAAAATCGCGTAAACGGATTTTTAGATAAACCGGCGATGGCTCGTTTATACGAAGCAAAGCTACGTAAACAAGAAACGATAGTCAACCCACGTATGCAAGCATTCGCTGAGGGTGTGGAGCTTATGATGGCCTGGGATACTTTCCGACAACAACGAGGATTGTTGATTCTGCAAACTTTTTTGCCGTTTTTCCATCCATATTTTGCAAGTAGTTGGGAAGATGCCTTATTTAAGACATTGTTCGAATCAACGTGGATCGAAATTCAACCGATTTTAACGCAAGATGGTGTGATTGAAAGTGCCATTGAGAAGAACAAGAATTTATAGCAATTTAAAAAGCCCTGTAGCGTCGCTACAGGGCTTTTTCTTTGTTAGTGGATAATTATATTACTTATTGTAGAAATACACGTTAGCGCGTGATAGAGGGCTAATCCTCGTACTTTGCACGTAGGATACGCATTGCATTTAACACAGCTAGAACAGTTACGCCAACATCAGCAAAGACGGCTTCCCACATTCCAATGATTCCAAAGGCACCAAGTACTAGGAATAATGTTTTAATTCCCAAAGCAAAGACGATATTTTGCACAACAATTTGACGTGTCTTACGTGCAATCTTAATCACTGTTGCGATACGAGAGGGCTTATCATCCATGATCACTAGGTCAGCAGCTTCAATCGCGGCATCAGAACCTAAGCCACCCATGGCAATTCCAACATCAGCTTGCATTAAAACAGGGGTGTCGTTGATACCATCACCGACGAATGCAACCATATGATTAGCAGTTTCTTGATCTTGTAGTAATTGGATTTCATCAACCTTATCGCCAGGCAATAGATTTGTTTTCACGTCGTCTAACCCTAATGCATCAGCAACGGTTGTCCCGATGGTGTGGTTATCACCAGTTAGCATAACCGTCTTCTTGATACCTTGTGCATGCAGAGAATCAATTGCTCCCTTAGCGTCTGCCTTAGGCTGATCAGCAATCACGATATGTCCCCAATAAACGTTATCAACCGCTACGAAAACAGTTGTTCCGGCGTTATCTAGTGCTTGTTCGGGCAATCCAATTGTAGCTAATGCCTTGTTGTTACCGACAATGACATTACGTCCATTAACAGTAGCGCCAATTCCATGGCCAGCAGTTTCAATTGTATTTGAAACTGTGTAATCGGCTAGATTATCCTCAAAACTTTGAACGATTGAACGAGCAATTGGATGTGTTGATGTTTGTTCTACGGCAGCAGTATAGGCAAGCAATTCTTCGCGTGAAATTCCATTTTCAGGAACGATATCACGAACCGTGAAACGACCTTCAGTCAAGGTTCCTGTCTTGTCAAAAACAACAGTATCAACGTTATTTAAAGCCTCTAAATAGTTACTTCCCTTAATTAATACACCATGTTGTGATGTGGCACCAAGACCAGCAAAGAAAGCCAAGGGCACTGATAGAACCAAAGCACAGGGACATGAAATAACTAAGAATACTAGTGCGCGTGACGTCCAAACTGACCATTCAGCCCCAAATACAAGTGGTGGAATAATGGCAAGAAGTAGAGCAGCACCAACAACGATTGGTGTGTAGATGTGTGAAAACTTGGTAATGAATTTTTCTGTATCAGTTTTCTTTTCATTTGCGTTTTCAACAAGGTCTAAAATCTTGGCAACTGTTGAGTCGGCGAAGACCTTTGTAACCTCTAACAATAATGTCCCATTATCATTAATTGAACCACTCAATACTTCATCACCAGTTGTAACCGTTTGGGGCATAGATTCACCCGTTAAAGCCGCAGTATTTAGCGTTGATGTACCATCAACCACGACACCGTCTAAGGGAACCTTTTCGCCTGGCTTGATTTGAATGAAATCACCAATTTTAACGGTTTCTGGATTAACTTCTTTAAATCCGTTAATTGTTTGAAGATTAGCAAATTCTGGTTTCACAGACAACAATTCGGTAATTGAACGCTTTGAACGATCAACAGCAGCATCTTCAATGATTTCTCCTACAGAGAAGAACAACATCACGGCAATCGCTTCAGGGAAGTCTCCTAGAATTAAGGCACCGATTGTTGCGATACTCATTAGTGTGTTTTCATCGAAAAAATCACCTTCAAAAATATGACGGACGGCTTTTAGAACAACGCCTCCACCGGCAAGTATGTAGGCAACTAGGAAAATCACAATGCTAACGACGTTCAATGGCATCATGTACGCACAGACGGTTAGTAATATGGCAGCCACCAATAAGATGGCACGACGCTTGTTCTCGGCGTCTAAGTGTAAATTCTTCATAATATAATATCCTTTCGTATGAAATCTTTTTCATATGACAAGTTTATCATATGAGGTGTAAAATACAAGGCACAAGATCATTTGTTTTTTCAAACTATGATAAAATATACAAATGAATTAACACGAGAGGAAAAAGCAATGACAGAATTAAGTCCTGTAAACAAGCTATCTGAATCGGATGTAACAGGGATTCGGGATATATTTAAGTTACTAAGCCATCCAATGCGTTTACAAATTATCTACATGTTAGAACAACGTACGATGAACGTTAGTGAAATTGTTGAACGTTTAGGATTAGAACAATCGGCTGTATCACACCAATTGATCTTGCTTCGTAAAGGCCACCTGATTTCAACGAGTCAAGTAGGGAAGACTGTCTCATATTCTCTAAATGACAGCCATATTTTAGATATCCTGAATGAAGCCTTAGAACACAATCAACATATTCATGAAGGATCTGATGAAAATTGTCATCAAGCCTAAGGGGATGATAAAAGAAAAATAAATAAAGGAGACGCATATGGATGATTTATTAGGACTTATTCAAGAGACAGCATTAACGTTGGATACTGAAAAATATCCGGAAATTGCGCAACTATTTATTACCTTTTATCAAGAAAAAGACACAGATATTCATGGCGCTTTAGAGCGCTTAAATTTTGCCTTAGGGCAATATCAATGGAATAACCATTTCCAAGCCCCAGATAATGTCGCGAAAATTCGTTTAATGATTAAAGAGACACAGAACATTCGCCACGGGGCGGGGATGTCTGCAGCAATGTTTCCTATCTGGTTTGGAAATTAAAGTAAGTATTATCATTACTCATAGTAGAGAATGAAACAATAATTAATACAAAAAACGACCTGAAATTAATCAGGTCGTTTTTTTGTGTTCCACGTGGAACAATTAGATTTCAAAGGCATTCAAGAAACGTTGAATACGTTCGGTTGGATGATTAAAAAATGTTTCAGGTGTGCCGTCAAATGTAATTGAACCATCTTCTAGGAAGAGGATGCGATCAGCAGCCATTTGAGCAAACTTCATATTATGAGTGACAAGAATCATTGATTGATTTTCATCAGACATTTGCTTCAAGATACGTAGGATACGGGCTTCCATTTCAGGATCTAAAGCGGATGTTGGTTCGTCTAGCAATAAATACTTGGGATGCATTGCTAAGGCGCGCGCAATAGCAATACGTTGTGTTTGTCCACCAGATAGTTGGTATGGATAACGATTGGCTGTATCAGCTAGACCGACTTGTTCAAGTAATTGACGTGCTTCAGCTTCAGCATCTTTTTGCTTTTGCTTCAATACTTGTACAGGTGCTTCGGTAATATTACCTAGAATAGTTAAGTGATCAAACATACGTGGTTGTTGGAAAACCATGCCAGTTTGACGGCGTACCCATAGTTTTGTTTCTGTATCTAATGGTTCAGAGAAATCGATTTGCTTATCATCAATGGTATACAAACCAGTATCTGGACGTTCCAATAAGTTCAAAGAACGCAGAAGCGTAGACTTTCCAGAGCCCGAAGGCCCAACGATAACGGTTGTTTCATTAGGATTAAAAGTAACATTAATATCACGTAATGCTTGATGCTCTGTGTATGTCTTATTAACGTGTTGTAGTTCTAACATATTAGTTGGCTCCCTTCACAAAGCGATCTGCCCAACGTTGTAGATAACGTTGCGGAATAGATAAGATACTTACAAACAAGGCATACATAGCCGCAACCAGTAGGTACATGTTCAAAGGATCAAAGTTAACAGCAGCTAATTGTTGAGATAGATAGAACATTTCAACAATCGTTACAACTGAGGCTAGAGAAGTGTCCTTCACCAACGCGATAAATGAGTTCGCTAAGGTTGGAATTGAGATACGCGCAGCTTGTGGCAAAATGATACGACCAAAAATTTGTTGATCAGTCATTCCAAGAGCTTCCGCGGCTTCTCGTTGTGTATCCGGCACAGAAGCGATAGCGGCACGTAGTGATTCACTTGCATACGCACCGGTATTCAATGAGAAGACTGCGATTGCTGAACCCCATGGAGAGGGTTGTAGCCAAGAAATACCAAGTTTTGGTAATCCATAGAAGACAACAAATAGTTGAACTAGCATGGGAGTAGAACGAAAAATCCAAACGTAGAATTGAAGTAGTCGTTGCATAATTGTCCAACCTAACTTACGCCAACCTACTAAGCTTGGTGTATAAGAACGGAAGATTCCAACAATTGATGCAATAACCAATGCAAAAACAAAGGAAATTAGCGCAAGTGGAATTGTATATTTTAATCCAGCCACTAATAATTGTGGTGCATATGTAGCAATAAAATCAAACATGATTAGATCCTTTCTAAAAGGGAACAAAAAAGCGCTAATCGTCGGTAAGAAGACGGTTAGCGCTTGAATACGAGATTTTGATATGGAACATCAAATAACCTAACGTAAACTTACGCTAGGTGTAGACAAATAATGAATGATGACATTAGTTGGCTCATGATGGCTCCCTTGATTAATTACATTTTTTAAATGATTTATTCAACTCATTATAAGTAAGTTGTACATTGAAATCAAGTATAAATACGACTCTAAGCAGTTTCGCAGAAGGAAGTTATATGATATATTTAATTTGTTACTTTTTGTAAGTTTTCAAAACTAACAAAAAAATAAGTGAAGGTGGACATGCTATGGCAATCTTAAATCATAAACACAATCGATGTACAGACTCTAATTTATTGGGCTGCTGTTGCTAATTTTGACAACGAACAAAAACTAAATTAGATCTAAAATCGAGGAGAATATATTATGAATAAAATTGTACGTGGTGTGACTGGACTAGCTATTGTTGCGGCTGTGGTAGGAAGTGCTGTTTGGGCGCTAAATGCTGGAGGAAAGTCTAACAAAGAAACAGGATTCAAAGGTGAATTGGTTAATCCAAATGCCTTGACTATCGGCCTTGAAGGAACATACGTGCCATTCTCTTATAAGGATAAGGATGGAAACTTAACTGGATATGAAGTTGAGTTAGCACAAGAAATTGCAAAGCAAATGGGTGTTAAGCCAGTATTTGTTGAAACTAAGTTCGAATCATTAATTGCTGGTTTGGATGCTAATAAGTACGATGTTGTTATGAACAATATGGGGAAAACACCTGCACGTGAAGAACATTATTCATTTGCTGAAAACTACCTATATTCACCAGCAATTCTAATCGTTAAGAAGGGGTCAGATATTAAGAAGTTGAGTGACTTAGATGGTAAAAAGTCTGCACAAACAACTTCATCTAACTATGGACAAGCTGCTGCGAAAGCAGGGGCTGAAATTGTAGCTTCACCAGGATTTGCCGAATCATTAGAATTAGTGAAAAATGGTAAAGCGGATGTAACTCTAAATTCTGATGATTCATGGAGTATCTACAAGAAGTCTAACCCGAAGACAGAATTGACAGCTATTGAAACAAAGGATGTTGATTTGACGGGGGCAGCGCCAATGTTGAGCAAGAAGAAGACAGAATTAACGTCTGAAATTGATCGTGCAGAAAAAGCACTACGTGATAACGGAACAATGAAGAAGTTATCTGAAAAGTACTTTGATAAGGATTTGACTAAAAATCCAGATAAGAAGTAATTCAAAAAATATTTAAATTAAAAATGATTAGGTAGCTTGTGCATATGACACAAATTACCTAATCATTTTTTTGTCGTCATGATTAAGAGATGTATTTATATAAGAAGAACAAGCGATAGAAACTTTCCCATTCTTCAAGCAACAAGGTATACTTAAAAACAAATAATAAGGAAAGAAGATAAAAAATGTCAGTTAAAGATTTTTTGAAATTCGTTGAAATCCAATCATTAGTTGCTAGTGCATTACCATTGATTTTGGCTAATTTGTACTCAGCAACCATGTACAATCATGTTAATGCTGGACCAGCAATTTTATTCGCATTAGTTGCATTTGCTTTGCAAATGGCAGTTAACGTTTGGAATAATCTACAAGACTTCCGTCATGCAGTGAGTGATGATTGGAAGAATGGAGAAAACAATATTGTTGGTAGTGCTGGAATTAGCATGAAGACAGGATTGATTATCCTACTAGGTCTAACAGCGTTTGCCGGTATTATTGGGCTAGGGCTCGTTTCAACTGTTGGATGGCCACTATTGTGGATGGGAATTATTGGATTTATCGTGGCGTTCTGGTATGCAGGGACACCACTGCCACTTTCGCGTACACCATTCGGAGAACTGGCTAGTGGGTTGACTATGGGATTCTTGATTTTCCTAGCCGCAACATACATTAATGTCACACCATTAATTGATCTAGGGATGATTGGAAAAGCTGCACTAGCATCTGCAATTTGTTGGTTTGCGATTGCGAATATCATGTTGGCTAATAATATCTGTGATTATGATGAAGACGTTGCCGAAGAACGACACACATTGGTCTGGTACTTAGGAAAAGAAACAGCGCTGAAGCTGTTCTGGATTATCTATCTAGCCGGATATGCAGCGTTGATTATTGCCGTAATCTTTAATGTGTTACCATGGCCAGCATTGTTAGGATTAATTTCATTGCCGTTGGTGTACAAGAATACCAAGGCGTTCCAAGCTGATCCAAACAAGGCGCGTACATTTATTAACTCAATCAAGAACGCAGTTTTGCTTTCAATTACTGTTTCATTGGGATTGATTATTGCGTTATTCATCTAAAGTTATCCACGATTGTGGATAACTCTGTGGATAAGGTGTGTATATCTTGTGGATTACTGTGGAAAAGTAGTGACTTATCCACAGCTTATTAGATAACTTTATTAAGTTATCCACAAAGTTGTGAATATGAACCCTTAGAAAGAGGCATGTTAGTAACCTACTAACATGCCTCTTTCTGTTTCACGTGAAACTATTTAGCGTTTTTAGCGAATGTAAAGTGTTTATAACATAATGTAAACCATTAGATGCACAACACGTTAAAATACTTGTTAAGGAACTAAAGAAATTAGCGAGGATAATTAAAGATGAGAGTCATTACGGCGCGTTCAGTTGCCAAGTTCAGTTTGGCAATATCAATGGTCATAATTTTAGGGTATGTTTGTTTGGGTTTAATTGGGTACTTAGATAATGTAGATTATCTAATGGCGTTGATGTTTATGTCAGTTAATACAATGGTTTGGCTGACAATAGAATAAAATGATTGAAAGAAAACACCTCATAATAATTTATGAGGTGTTTTTTGCTAGTATTAATTACTTAACTTTGTTCTTCATTTGTTCAAACTTGGGATCATCTTTGTATTGATTATACAAATTTTGTAGACTAGCAGTCCCTTTGACTTGCGCTTTTTCATCTTGGACCTTAGCACGCATGTCTTCATATTCAGTGATACCTTGGGCACGCATTTTATCAGCTTCTTCATTTGACCATGACAAACGTTCCCCTTGAAGCTTGTATGTTACTTGATCACCATCAATGATAAATAAGCCCAAAGCAAATAGAGGAGGGTTCTTCATTGAATCGGGAGCGTCTACGTTGGCAAGGTAAAGTAGATTTTTGTTTCGTTCTTGCTTCAGTTCTACACCATCGAAATTAACTTCTTTAACATTGCTGGTGACATTTCCAGTGGCGGGTGATACACCAGACAGAATGATTTCAGGGGTGATTTTACCAAAATTAGAATACATATCATCAGGTAATGCCAGCAAAGCAAGTGCTTGCTTGTCATGGAGAGATAATTCAGAAACAGAATTGTTCTTAGAATTAGTAACAGTTTTAGTTTCTTTCTTAGACTTTACAGAACTATTCTCAGCATTGTTTGTGTATTTGGTGAATCGATACCAGATACTTTGATTTTTGATGTAAGTTCATCTAACGTTTTTTGGTGATCTTTGAAGTACTTTTCCATTTCGGAATTCGTCATAGAAACGGCATATTCGTTATGTTGAATTAAACGATCATATTCAATTCCAGTAAAATTTTGGCCCATGAATAAGGTTGACTTATCTGATTCAATTAATAGTCCTGTCATAGATCCACCACGGTTAGGCTTCACATCGAAAGCTAGTGCTCCCTTAGATGGCGCACTGGCGATTACAGTTTCAGAAACTGTTGAATCCATAGGCGTAACGGTCATCGTAGTTACGGCTTCAGTTTTGTCACCAGGTCCCATAGCAGATGATTCATATGAACCGTTTCGTAATTCTGATGTTGTAATTGCGACGGGTGTTTTTTGATTATCCATCAATACTAATAACTTTTGTTCAGGTGTTAGAGCTGTTTCTTTGGGCTTTGAAGATACCTTCTTTGACTCAGCTTTTGATGAGGAACTACTTGCTGCTGATTCAGTATCAGCAGACTTGTTGTTTAGGACAGCGCTGACTCCCACGACACCACCACCAACTAAACCTATAGCAAGGATGATTTTCACCCAAATGTTAGATAATATACTCATATAACTACTCCTTAATCATATTACATATAATTATATATTGTTTTATGCAGATTAGCATGTTGAGTATTTAAAAGTTTTATAGCGCTTTTAAACAAAAAATTGAACGATGTTTTCGTGCTATAATAAACGATAACTGTTATGAAAGAAATATGGGGAAACAACATGAAAACTGGAAATTATTCTCGAACATTCTATTGGATGCTAGAGTTCCTAGTGATTGCGACATTGCTTTGGGTATTGTCACAACTAGGATTTATCTTAGTGCCAATTGGACAATTCATTGGTGGAGTATTTGTACCACTACTTATTTCAGGATTTTTGTACTATCTAATGAATCCAATTGTAGAATTATTTGAAAAAATTCCTTTAGGCAAGTATAAATTACCGCGTGGAATCAGTATTACAATTGTGATGCTATTGTTCCTAGGTGTGATTATTTTTGCGGCAGGATCATTTATTCCGACGCTGGCAGAACAAATTTCAAAGATTGTTGCAAGTATTCCTCAATATGTAGGAGAGATGCAAAAGTGGTTTGAGAGTTTGAGCCGTGAAACTTGGTTCCGTGAATACGTGCAACAAATTGACATGACTAAGCTGCAACAAACCATCGAAAAGTATGGTGAAACAGTTGTTATGGGAACGGCCTACGGATTTGGTAATGTGCTTGGAACAATGACATCAGTTGTCATCGCAGCCATTACGATTCCAGTTATGACAATTTACATGTTGGCAGATGGTAAGAAGCTAGTCCCATTTGCACAGCGTGTAATGCCTAAGCGCATGAGCGATGATGTTTCAGAATTATTGGGACGTTTGAATAAGACGTTGTCACACTACATTAGCGGACAAGCATTAGAAATGTTGTTCGTTGGGGTCTTTACAACATTCGGATACATGATTATCGGTCAACGATATGCATTGTTGCTAGGAGTTATTGCTGGAATTACTAACATGATTCCGTATGTTGGACCTTACATTGGGTACATCCCCGCATTGTTCATCGGATTAATGCAAGGGCCAATGGAAGCAGTGTCAATTACAATTGTTGTGTTGGTTGTACAACAAATTGACAGTAACATCCTGTACCCACGTATTATTGGCTCAACATTGAGTATTCATCCACTAACAATTTTGGTTATCTTATTGGCGGCTGGAAATATTGCTGGAATTCCAGGAATGATTTTGGCGGTACCGCTATACGCCGTTATTCGTACAATTGTTGTCTATGTGGCACAAGTATGGAAGGTTGAGCGCCAATCTAAGGTTGAAGAATCTTTAACTAAATAATGGTCTATATGAGAGGTAACTTCGGTTACCTCTTTTTATTTTGTTAAGTTTTCTCACATAGGCAAGGGTGTATATACTATAAAATAAGTCGTAATTAAGATATAATGAGTCTACTATGTGCTGATTTTAATTAAAAAATCTTGTTTAAAAAAACATTTTTGAAAGAGGTATTACATAAATGAATAGTGAAGAAAATAAGTTGGAACGAGGTCTAAGCGCACGCCACGTTGAGATGATTGCCCTTGGTGGAACCATCGGAACTGGATTGTTCTTGGGTGCTGGTCGCTCAATTAGCACAGCTGGTCCAGCGATTTTGTTGGTTTATATCATTACTGGACTATTTATGTTCTGGATGATGCGAGCATTGGGAGAAATGTTGTTAACAGATCCTGATAAGACGACTTTTGTTGCCTTCATCGAAAAGTACTTGGGAAAGCGTACGGGATTCGTCATTGGATGGACCTATTGGCTAGGGTGGATTACGATTGCCATGGCCGAAGTGACAGCCATTAGTGCCTACATGAAGTATTGGTTCCCAGACATCGCTGGATGGATTTGGGCCGTTGTCTTCTTGGCGGTATTGTTCTCGATTAATATCTTTGCCGTTGGATTGTTTGGAGAAACAGAATTCTGGTTCTCAATGATCAAGATTATTGCTATCTTGGCAATGATTGCGACAGGTGTGATTATGATTACAACACAGACAGAAACATCTGCTGGTGTGGCTAGTCTATCTAACCTATGGGAACATGGATTCTTTGCTAATGGTGGTTCAGGTTTGTTGTCAGCTTTCCAAATGGTATTCTTTGCCTTCTTAGGAATTGAATTCGTTGGAATGACAGCTGCTGAATCAATGGATCCAGATCACGTCATTCCTAAGGCGATCAACTCAATTATCATGCGAATCTTGATTTTCTATATTGGATCATTGATTGCGATTATGAGTATCCAACCATGGACTAACTATAACGCTGATGAATCTCCATTCGTGCAAGTCTTTGCTGGAATTGGAATCTCAGCTGCAGCTGGAATTATTAACTTCGTTGTTTTGACAGCCGCAGCTTCAGCTTTGAACAGTGCTATCTTTACAACGGGACGTATGTTGTTCGCATTGACAAGCCAACAAAAGAACAACAGTCGTTTTGGTCGTTTGAACGGACGTTACTTACCAATGAACGCGATTGTTGCTTCAACATTGTTGATTGGGTTGTCTGCTGTTATTAACTTCTTGTTCCCATCAGAAGCGTTTGAAGTGATTACATCTGTTGCGTCTGCTGCCTTTATTGGAATCTACGCATCACTAGTATTTGCTCACGTTAAGTACCGTAAGACAGATGATTACAAGAACGGTGAAAAGAAGTTCTTGATGCCATTGGCACCATTTTCTAATTACCTAACACTTGCTTTCATGGGGATGGTCTTCTTGGTATTGCTATTCACACCAGCTACACGAATCACAACAATTCTTGCGATTCTTTGGTTCGGTGGAATGGCGTTGCTAAGTCGTCGTCAAGTTCAAGACTAATGAAATAAAAGTCAAAGGCCAATCGAATATTCGATTGGCCTTTTTAGTATCCTAAAATAAGTAAAATGGGGTTCTTTGATGGAAAATGTTAAAATATAAAAAAGACTATATGGGGGTGAGAACATGACTGAACGTTTTATTGATCTAAAATACACACATATTCCAGCGAAGACAGAGGGAATTACACGTAAGTGGCTTGATGTGCCTTATATGGACGGAGAACGCCACGGTATGGACATTTACTTACCTAATGAAGGAACAGCGCCATATCCCGTTATTGTGGATATTTACGGTGGTGGGCTATATCGTGGTGAAAAAAGTTCTATGAAGATGGATGCATCATTGAAGCTGTTACATGAACATGGATATGCAGTGGTAAGCCCTAACTATTCAATGTTGTGGCAAGCACCGTTCCCAACACAAATTTATGAAATGAAGGCAGCATTACGTTTTCTACATACTAACGGTGCTAAGTATGATCTAGATATGAGTCGTGTTGCACTCGTAGGAGAGTCTTCAGGGGCGCAATTGGCCGTTACAACTGCCGCAACGCAACATGTTAATGCAATGGAAGACAAGTCATTCGGTTTGTATCCAGATGCATCAGAGACAGTCAATGCGGTAATTGCTTTGTATGGACCATATGAGTTTGACCAATTTGAAAAGCAATTTGCGGAATCAGGGATTGAATCTAAATTCCCCGAAGTTGGAACAGCCGAATCTTTCCAAGGGCAATTATTTGGTGAGCGTGCACCAAAGGACGTGCCTGAATTGGTAAAAGCATATAATCCAGCGACGTATTTTGCGGCAGGTATGCCAGCTATTCTAGGATTTGCTGGAACAGCAGATCCAGTAGTGCCATATCAACAAACAGTGAATATGATGCACAGCGCACGTGAAGTATTAGGTCGTGAACATGCCCCATATCACTTGGTTGAAGGTGGCGTACATGGACCAGCTAATTACATGACACCAGAATGGACAGCGGTTAAAGCGGCCTTCTTAGATAAGGAATTAAACAATTAAGGTAGGGAAAAAAGATGATTGGATTACAAAAATCTATATTTCATGCAACACCACGTCAATTGATGTTTTCGTTATTGATTGATGCGTTGTTCTTGATTGTTTTGCAACCCAGTACGCCATTGAGTATCTTTGTATACATTGTGTTCTTACCGGGATTTGATTTGGTATCTGCAGTTGTTAGCTATTGGAACTACGTTCAAGACTACAGAAAGGCACAACATGGCTAAAAAAGAAAATGTGGTTTCACGAGTGAAATCAAAATGGGAGCATTTTTCAAATAAGATTCATCTGACAGAATTTATGAATTTTGTGGATCGTGCGCAAGTAGGGATGGTTGCGCCAACGGTGGCATACTATACCATCGTTGCATTAGTACCGTTGATTATGAGTATTGGGGTTATTTTAGGGGTTATTGGATTAGACACGACGGATATTAATAACTTTATTCGTCAACAGATGCCAAATGCGATTGGAGAAACATTAATTCCGATTGTTAATTCAGTGCTACACGGAAGCGTTAGTGTCTTGTCTGTATCAGTATTGGTTGTGATGTGGACAGCGAGTGGTATTTTATCAACGTTTCGTAAGATTTTTAATGACATCTATGACCTCGAAGAGACAGAGAATGGGCTTGTAACACGTATTGTCAGTTTCCTATGGTTCTTAGCATTCTTGCTAGCCGCTGTGGTGATTGGTCTGTTCAGTAGTTTATTCCCTGTCATTATGAAAAACTTACCGCATATTGAAGGTTGGCTACAAACGTTAGCCTCACAGACTTGGATTTATGCGCTATTACTAGCGTGGGTTATTCTAATTATTTTCAATTACACATTACCAGCAGTTAAAATTCGTTGGCAATCAGTTGCAATGGGGTCTGGAATGGCGGCCATTGCATTGAGTATCTTGAATGCGGGATTTGGACTATACGCCCAATTTGCGATGCGTAATGTCGACTTTTATCGTTCTCTTGGTTCATTGTTAGCCTTGTTGATTTATTTCAATTTGGTCGCAACGATTATCGTCTTAGGCCAAGTTTTCATCGCTTGGATTAACACGTTCTACAAAGAAGAAACAGCAGAATAATCACAACAAACAGGCCGCGATAGGTCTGTTTTTTTAAATACACGCTAACTGACAAAAGATAGACATTGAATAGATTATGACTTTGATTTAAAATAATTCAACACATTGATAAAAATAAAAGGGAATTATTATGTCAAAGAAATTAACGGGTAGTATTATTGCGGCGGTTGCTATTTTAATAGTGGTACTTGCAGTAGTGATGATCAATGGGAAAACATCAACACAACAGACGCTAGAGGCAAATAAATTATGGGAAGTGTCAGTAATGCAGGCAGGTGAAAGTGCTACTGAAAATAAGATGGAACCTGTATTCTATGTTCATTTTGAAAATGGAAAAGCCTGGATGGGTGATATCAATGTCAAGAATGTTGACTATGACCACACAGAAGCTGGTTTACATGTTAAGTATTTGAAAAATGATGTTGTCGCAATTAGTGAAGTGCGTGATGGGAAACCATCAGATAAAGAAGGTCGTGTGATTGTTAAAGAAAAGGGACATGATACATTTGTAGTTGTGCCAGAAAACAAAGATGATGTTGATGAAATTCAACTGAAGGTTTCTGATTTGTAATTAAATTAATGGGAGTTTGCATCAGGCAAACTCCTTTTTATTTTTTCTAGCAAATGACATTAGCGCTGGTAATACGGAGATGCAAGCAGGACTTGCGTGACAAATGCCAACGATACTTGCTAGTATTATAGACAAATCTTCAGATAAAGTGAGAACAGAAAGATATGAGTTTTGAACACGATATTAAACAACTACGATCAGACAAAGGGATGACTCAACAACAAGTTGCAGACGCGTTACATGTAAGTCGACAAACCGTTTCAACCTGGGAGCGTGGGAAAAACTATCCAAGTCTGGATGTCTTAAAAAGTATCAGTGAATTGTTTGATGTATCTTTCGAACAACTATTATTTGGAGGACCGTTGGAAATGAAGAAAGAGACAAAGAATGTGGCTCAAGTAATTGATAAAGAAGTGTCATTGAAGGGACGTTACAAGAAATTAACCATTGTCTTGGGTATTATCTTCGCCCTATTGATAGGGTCAGCTACGACATTTTATATTGGATACGAAAAGGGAAATGATACCATTGATCGTGTAAATCCATTTTTACCATATCAAATTAGTTATGCAAAATTCCCGGGCGATAAAGAAATTTTGAAGCAAAGTAAAAAAGAAGATGGTCGTTGGAGTGGCTGGTTCTCAGTCAATGAAATGGGAACAGAATGGTTAAAATTGAATTTGTACACGGGATTAAATCATGGTGTAAAGGATCCATACGTGATGGTAAATCATAAGGGTACGTTCGTTAAAGAAGCAATGATTGTTCCTGGGGCAGCCATTGATAAATTGAAAAAGAATAATGCCGACTTTATCTATAATTATCTAAATACCAACAAATATGAGTATGTCACTGCGAAAGAACGTAAAGAACTTAATGACGGGATTCGTATTCATGATTTTGGAACAGGAGATTTTCCTGGATATATGGAACCACTTAAGAAATTGGAAACAAAGTAAGAGAAACATGATGTACAAAAAAGCTCAGGACATATTGTCCTGAGCTTTTTATATTGTGCAATTGATAATTAATTAGGTTGCTTCGTTTTCAGCCGCATATTCTGCTGCCAAACGAGCTTGCCATTGTTCATTAAATTCAGCCAAGATTTCACGGGCGTCATCAGTTGTCTTAGTGTCCATCAAAGCAACACGTAGGTCTGAAGCGTATGAGAAACCACGTACGTAAATCTTGAAGAAACGCTTTAGCTTTTGGAAGTTAGTTGGACCAAATTCCTTATCGAATTCGTCGTGCAAGTCTAGTTGCATACGTAGCAAATCCAATGATTCTTCAAGTGTGTGTTCAGCTGGTGTATCTTCGAATGTGTATGGATCTTCAAAAACTCCACGACCAATCATGATACCGTCTAGACCAGGGTGTTCCTTGGCGATTTCCAAACCGTGGGCACGGTTCTTAATATCTCCATTGATTTGAATCAAAGTATTAGGTGAGATTTCATCACGCATTGCCAAGATTTCATCAATGTATTCGTAGTGAGCAGGAACCTTTGACATTTCCTTACGTGTACGTAAGTGAACTGTCAAAACTTGAACGTCTTGCTTCAATAGGAATGGTAGCCATTCGCGGAATGTATCTAGCTTGTTGAACCCTAGACGTGTCTTAACAGAAACGGGTAGCCCTGCAAGTTTAGCTGCGGCGATTAGTTCGGCTGCCTTTTCAGGGTTACGAATCAAATCTGATCCACCACCGTTTTTAATAACTGTTGAGTCTGGGCAACCCATGTTAATATCAACGGCTTCAAATCCACGTTCCTTTAGGTCCTTAACTCCAAGATCGAAATCGATTGGACGATCTCCCCAAAGTTGGGCGATTGGAATTGAATGTTCTTCAGGAACGAATTGTAGACGTCCTTGAATAGTGAACTTAGCCTTAGGGTGTGACATGCTACGCGCGTTTGTGAATTCTGTGTAGAATGCTTCAGGCGCAGCGGCCTTGGCAACTACTCGACGGAAAACTGTATCTGTAACAGCTTCCATGGGCGCTAGTGTGAAGAAAGGTAGTGTTTCAATACCTTCAACTTCAGGATGGTTTTGTGCTGCATCGACAATGTTTTGCCAATAAGCTGATTTTGCTTTAACCATGCGTATTTCCTTTCGGGGTTCTGTGCGTTATTTGTGGCTCGATCTTCCACAATAAACTGGGGTACTTACTAATATAAAGACTTAAAAATAAATGTCAAATGTTGGGTGTTTATATGCGTTGCTTATATAGGTAAAAAGATAATAAGGCAGAAAGATAACTTAATATATTTCAAAAAATTTAGGGAAAAATAAAACACGTACTTTTGAACGAAGTGCGTGTTTTATATATTATGACTTAGTAATTAAATGATTGCTTAACGTTGATTAGTCAGTGATGTTTAAAAGCTTGGCGGCATTGTTGTATGCGATATCTTCCTTAACGTCTTCAGGTAACTCTAGTTGATCGAACCAGTTTGCAGCATCTGAGTTATCTTCATAGGGGTAATCGACGGAGAACATAACGCTGTCTTCACCAAAGACTTCAATGGCTTCTAGCAAGCTAGCGGTCGTAAAGTGACCAGACGTTGTGACCTTAAAGTTGTCACGCAAGTAGCTCATTAATGGCTTCTTGTTCTTTTGGTTGTTTACACCATTACGTTGACGATACAAACGGTGATCGGTACGAGGTAGTGTTTGAGAAAGTCCTTCACCTAAGTGTCCTAGGACAATTGTTAGGTTAGGGAACTCATCGAACAAACCGCTCATCATTAGACGAATTGCGTGAGTGGCTGTTTCGTGGGTAAATCCCCAAGCGGATCCAATTAATTCTTCGTAACCCTTGTAGGTATCAGTTGTTGTTGGAAGTGGCTCACGTGGGTGCAAGTAAACAGGCACGTTTAGTTCACTAATTGTTTGCCAGAATGGCTTTAGACTTTCATCATCCAAATACATGGCATGGTTGGCATCGCCGACGTTGGTGTAACCGTTAATGAGGATACCTTTAGCGCCTAATTCGTTAACGGCACGACGAGCTTCCTTTTGAGCCTCCTCAACATCTTGCAATGCAACTGCGGCGAAGAAGCCGAATTGATCGGAGTCAGCCTTAACGTAATGTTCATAGGCTTCATCATTACTCTTCTGCGCTAAACCAACCGCAGTTTTAGGATCGGTAATACCTTATACACCGGGTGATGTCAAAGACATAATGTTGTGGGTAATATTTAGGCGACCTAGTTCATCACGATAAGCTTCATTATCATTCCAAAGACGGTCCATAATAAAGTTGGTGTATTCTTGACCGTTACGCGCTGCTTCACCTGAATCATCCCATAACTTATCGTTCATCGGTGTTGAAAAATGCTCTTCTAATGTAATTTTCTTATTGATCATGTCTAGTTCTCCTTCGTTTTTATTTACATATATAGCGTATGACTTAATTTATAACGGGTCAATCTATGTAAATCGTATTTGAATAGGGGTGACAAGTTGGATATACTGAACCTATACCTAATATATCTATATAAAAATAAACTTGTTATGAACAGGAGACATGTTGCGATGAGTGTCGACAAAAATAATGTGTATCAAGAGTTAGAAAATATCCTGAAACAAAAAATTGATTCGGGGGTGTTTGAGGTAGGTGAAAAAATACCATCATCAAATGCATTACAAATCAAATACGGTATGAGTCGAACAACGGTTCGACATGCGTTGGCAGACCTAGAACGTGATGGATATATTGAAACGAAAAAAGGGAAAGGGAGTTTTGTTTTAAATCCAAACCTCATGGATCGAGTAATCCATTATTTCGATGTGATGGGGACGATTGCTGAGTTGGGGCATGATGCCAAAATATCGCTAACGAGTTTCAAGTTGTCAGTAGATGGTGAGTTTTCACATGTTCGTCAGCTGATGGGATTGAGTGATGATGCCTATTTGTATCAATTACAGTACACGATGTTTTCGGACGATAAATCAACTTTCTTTGATACTGTCTATTTGAATTATGATCGGTTTCCTAATTTAGTTCGAAGTGAATTGGATCATGGGCCGTTATTGCCTCTGTTGATGCGTAAGTATGATTTTAAACCGCAGTTTCACACGAGTAGGATATTTGATCGAGGAGTTAAACCCGATAGTGATGATTCTCGGGAAGAAGATATGATGCATGTGACGACCAAAGGGCATGAAACGGATCGGGAAATTATCTTGTATGGTGAAGGGTTGTCTTTTGGTGAATTAATGGAAACATTGAAATAATTAATATTAACCTAACCTTGCTTTCTGTGCTGTGTTTTCTGACTGATGAAAACGCAGCCTTTTTCTTATCTCTAGTTTGTGTATATTAAATCTGAATATATGGATTACACACCATTGTTTTTATGTACGAAAAACATACTTAAAAAATAAGTGGATAGATATGTGATTCTGCATATTTATGCAAAAAAGAAACGGAGAAAAATTGACGGATTGAGTGGAAGTAACAGATTGTTAGGAGTGTTATGATGGTGATAGAAACGCTGCAATTGTTACGGACAATCGGACATTCAACTTTAAGGAGTATGATGATGAGTGAAAATTTGGTTTGGACGAAAGTAGTTAAAGAAACGAACGAGCTAACAACATCAGAATTATTGGCTATTTTAAAAGAACGTGTACGTGTCTTTGTTGTGGAACAAGATTGCGCCTATCAAGAAGTTGATGATGCCGATGATCAAGCAATTCATGTTATTTTCAAAAATTCAGATGATATTGTCGCGTACGCACGAATTCTTAAAGACAATGACCAAATTAAATTCGGCCGTGTATTGGTTACTAAGCAATATCGTGGTCAACATGTTGGCCGTAAATTAATCGAAGCGGTATTGTCTGAAATCGAACGATATTTTCCTGCGGAAAATATCTATATTCAAGCCCAAAGTTACTTAGAAAACTTTTACGCATCATTTGGATTTGAAACAACCTCAGCAGAATACTTGGAAGACAATATTCCACATAAAGATATGGTCTTAAAAAAATAAATAAATCCGTAAAGCCCCCTAAATAAAATTTAGGGGGCTTTACTACGTACATCTTCTATTTGTAGTTATGATAAAAGGACGAAAAACATACTGTATTTTCGTCCTTTTCAAATTTTCGAAAAAATAATTTTAAAAACTTTTATCTATAAAGTTAATGAATGATACGTAAGTTTCTTCCTATATAGTCATTATTTGGTAATTATCAAATAGACTAGCAGAAGTATTTTGTTTGCCTTGGTTAAAGATATAATAAGGTTCTCTTTAAGTTTCGTTTATTACGCTAAGTAAGTAGAGTTAACGTGACTGAACAGGGAGGACGAAACATTGGAACAATATCAAAAGCCGATTAAAGACGTTCTGGTTGACTACGAAGTTAATCCAGAAACTGGTCTGAATACAGAACAAATCGACATACACCGTAAGCAATACGGAGCCAACGTATTCGATGAACCCGCTAAGCCATCGCTAGCCCGTAAGATTTTAATCAGTTTGAATGACGTTGCCACAATCATTTTGTTGATTGCGGCCGTAATCTCATTCATTACTGCTTATATGGAAAATACAGGGAATTACTTTGAAAGTATGTTGATCATTGGGATTGTGATCATCAATTCTACGCTTTCAATTGTTCAAGAAGGGCGTGCCGAAGATTCTTTGGCCGCTTTGCAAGGATTGAATAAGTCAAAAGTAAAAGTGTTGCGTAATGGGAAAACAGAACTAATTGATGGTGATGATGTCGTTGTTGGAGATATCTTGCTTATCGAAAACGGAACATCAATCGCCGCTGACGCGCGTTTGTTAGAAGCCACTGAACTACAAGCCGAAGAATCGGCTCTAACCGGTGAAAGTGTGCCTGCATCTAAGGATGCAGATGCCATTTTGACCTCTGATGTAGATTTAGGTGAACGTGCCAACATGGTTTATCGTGGAACAACCATTGTGAACGGGCAAGCCCGTGCGGTGGTGACAAGTGTTGGAATGCAATCTGAAATGGGAATTATTGCTGGTTTGTTGAACAGCGAATCAAAGACACCACTAACACCATTGCAACAACGACTAGTACAATTGGGAAAGAATATCTCAATTGTTGCGGTTGTGGCTGCCTTGGTCGTGATGGGACTTGGTCTGTACCAAGGAATGGATTTGATGCACATCTTCCTAACGGCGATTTCTTTGGCTGTTGCGGTAGTGCCTGAAACATTGGCGGTTATCGTGACGATGACATTAGCATTGGGTGTGCAACGTATGGCTAAAAAGCATGCGATTATTCGCCGCTTGCCAGCCGTGGAAACACTTGGAACAACCAGTGTTATTGCATCAGATAAAACCGGAACATTAACACAAAACAAGATGACGGTTCGTGAAGTGTGGGCCGATCAAAATGATGAACTAACAACTGTTGCGAATGGAATGACTGCATCAGCAGAACAAGTCCTATCAATTGGAGCGATTTCAACTAACGTGGAAGTGCGTGAAGATGAAGGCGATGTGGTTTATGATGGATTGCCAACTGAAGTAGCGCTTGTCCGTGCGATGCAACCAATCAAGCCACGTGCAGAATTGTTAAAGGAATGGCCAGTAGTTGACCAAATTCCATTTAATTCAACAAAGAAGCGTATGACAACGGTTCACCAAGATCCAGAAGGTGGGTTTGTTGCCATCACAAAGGGTGCGTTTGATGTCTTGTTGCCAATGGTTGAACATGGAAACAAAGAAAAAGCTGTTGCGATTAATAAGCAATTCGGACAAGATGCCTTACGTGTTTTGACGATTACAGCTAAGCGCTTTGAAGAAATGCCTGCTGAACCATCAGCGGAATTCTATGAAGAACACTTATCATTGATTGGATTGGTTGGGATTATTGATCCACCACGTCCAGAATCTGCACCCGCTGTTGCGAAAGCCAAGAAGGCAGGAATTAAGACGGTTATGATCACAGGTGACCATCTAGAAACTGCTAGTGCGATTGCCCGTGAAATCGGGATTATGGAAGATGGCGACAAGGGAATGACCGGAGCTGAACTGTCTGAATTGACTGATGAGCAATTGGACGAACGCGTAAAGGAATACTCTGTGTATGCTCGTGTAACGCCAACTGACAAGATTCGTATCGTGAAGTCGTGGCAACGTAGTGGGGCGATTATCGCTATGACGGGTGACGGTGTTAACGACGCGCCAGCCTTGAAGGCTGCGGACGTTGGAATTTCAATGGGTGAAACCGGAACCGATGTTGCTCGTGGCGCCTCAGATATTATTCTGACTGATGATAACTTCTCTACGATTGTGGATGCAGTGTCTGAAGGTCGTGGTGTTTATGTGAAGGTCCGTAAGACAATTAACTTCTTGTTGAGTGCCAACATGTCTGAAATTATGGTGATTATTATTGCCATGCTATTAGGCTGGGGGTCACCATTGTTGCCAGTTCACTTGCTATTCATTAACTTAGTATCTGACGGATTACCAGGATTCGCGTTGAGTCGTGAACCGATGCCAGAAGGTGTCATGAATCGTGCGCCAATGCATAAAGATGAAAAACTGTTTGCTGATGGACTAGGTAAGCAAATTGCGTTGAATGCCATCTTGTTTATGATAGTTACTTTGTTGGCAATCTGGATTGGACGTGACATGACGCTTGGTGGTATGTTGCCATCTGCTGAAATTGGTCAAACGATGGCCTTTATCGTCTTATCATTGACGTCAATTTTCCACGTCTTTAATATTCGTTCAGCGAAGTCGTTGTTTACTAACTCATATTCAGATAACCCAACATTGGTTAACATGGCCATCTTAGCAACATTAATTACATTAGTGATTGCTTTGATTCCATTTACTGCTGGATTGTTTGGATTGACGCAATTGTCAATGATGCATTGGATTATGGTAGCGTTGCTATCACTTGCACCAACGGTTGTGCTTGAAGTTTGGAAGAAATTCCAACCATCATTCTTCCGTGTTTAAAAATAGGTTGCTTCAATAGATAAATAATGACGTACAGATTGAAAAGCCACCTGAATGTATTGAGGTGGCTTTTTTACATGGGTGAGGTAAACCTGAAATAGGTGATTTTTGAAACAATTACGAAAAATTCATTTTTTAATGTGGACAATGATTGTCTTTGAATGTAGAATGAGTAACGTTATAAAAGATGAGGAGGCAGACTATGCAACTAAAACAAAGTTTTGAAGAAGCAATTTGTATTGTGTTACTACTAGCAGCAGAACGCGCGCAAGAACGTCGTATTAACAGCGCAGAGATTGTTGCCAAGCTGGGCACGTCACAAAGCTACGTCAAAAAAATCTTAGGGCAATTGGTGCATGCCGATATCATTAGTTCAGGTGCTGGGAAACATGGTGGTTTTTTCATCAATAAAGCGCTAGAAGAGTTAACGTTATTAGATGTCTATTATGCTATCGAAGGACGAGACACAATGTATCAACCAAAGCACATTGCTGATCGTTTCCTAAGTGATAAGCATTTCATTCGGGAAAAGGAAGATGACATCATTCAAATTTTTAGCGATGCTGAAAAGGCATATCGTGAGAAATTATCAACATACAAGTTGTCTAATCTACAAGATATAGACGTGTTTAAGAAAGCGAGGCAGGCATAAGCATGCTGAAACAAGAATTAGCGAAAGTAAAGAAGAACCGATTGTTGATGGTCACTTTAATTGTGGTTATGTTGATTCCATCAATCTATTCAACAATCTTCCTGAAGTCTATGTGGGATACATATGAACGCATGGATAATTTCCCTGTTGCGGTAATTAACAACGACAAGGCGGCAAGTAAGGCCGGTAAAGAAATTAATATTGGTGAAGAACTAACAAAGACGCTAGATAAGAGCAGCGACATGGACTTCAACATGATGTCTGCTGACGAAGCGCGTGAAGGATTAGATGCTGGAAAGTACTTTATGGCAATTACAATTCCTGAAGACTTTTCATCAGATTCACTAACTTTGATGGATAAGAACCCTAAGCCAATGAATTTGACTTATGAAACGAGTGCAGGACACAACTTCACTGCTTCAAAGTTCTCTGAAATTGCCGCTGGACGTATTAAGAGCGAAGTGCAAAGTAACGTTACACGTACTTACGCACAAACTGTTTTGAGCCAATTCAAGAAGGCTGGACTAGGTCTAGAACAAGCTGGGGATGGTGCCAAGACATTAGCAAATGGATTGACACAATTAACAGATGGTAGTGGTAAGTTGGATGAAGGGGCAAATAAGTTAAACGATGGTTTGGCTGAATTTGGACCTGGCCTAACGAAGTATACAAATGGAGTTGGTACGGCAGCCAATGGAACACAACAATTAGCTGCTGGTGGTGTCAAACTACAAGACGGAATTAACCAATACACGGGTGGTGTAGAAACAGCTGCATCATCAGTTCCTGAACTGAATGCAGGAATTCAACAATACACAGCTGGTGTAGATAAGGCTGCAGGAAACGTCCCAACGTTGAATGCAGGAATTTATGCATATACAGCTGGTGTAGATCAGGCTGCATCATCAGTTCCTGAACTGAATGCAGGAATTCAACAATACACAGCTGGTGTAGATAAGGCTGCAGGAAAGGTCCCAACGTTGAACGCAGGAATCCAACAATACACAGCTGGTGTAGATAAGGCTGCAGGAAATGTCCCAACGTTGAACGCAGGAATCCAACAATACACAGCTGGTGTAGATAAGGCTGCTGACAATGTACCGACATTGAAGTCAGGAATTAAGCAATACACTGATGGTGTCAAGCAAGCTGAAGCCGGTAATAAGCAATTAGTTGCCGGAAGCAAGCAAGTTTCTGACGGTCTAACTAAGTTGAATGACTCATTGCATAGTGATGATGTCGCTAAGTTGACTGCGGGAATGGCAGAATACAAGAAGCAAGTTGCTGCTTTAAAGACAATGAGTGCTGGTAAGAACCCAGAACAAGAAAAGATTCTTGCTAATATGGACAGCATGGCAACACAAGTTGCCACACTTGGTGAATTGGTCAAGTCAAAGGATCTTTCAGATGCTGATCGTGCTGCGCTAGGTAAGAGTGTTTTGACTTTGAAGGGAAACCTAGAAGACCTAGGGAAGTCATTGCAAGCGCAAGCACAAAAGGCTAGTCAATTAGGTCAATTGGCTGATGGCTATAACCAACTATATGCAGGTATGACAGGTTATGTGGCCAATACACAAGAAGCAACTAAGAAGTTGGCGCCAGGTGCACAAAAGGTTGCGGCCGGAACTAAAGATGTCAACGCAGGACTAGCCAAGTTAGTTGGTAAGAACGCTGAATTGAACGCAGGAACTACGCAATTAGCTGATGGATTACAACAATTACAAGGAAACAGTGGTAAGTTGTCAGATGGATCAAACCAATTGGCTTCAGGACTACAACAATTGCAAGCAAATAGTGGTAAGTTGAATGATGGATCAAATCAATTGACTTCAGGACTACAACAATTGCAAGCAAATAGTGGCAAGTTGTCAGGTGGATCAAACCAATTGACATCTGGATTGCAACAATTGCAAGCCAACAGTAGTAAGTTGAATGATGGATCAAATCAATTAGCAGCAGGACTACAACAATTGTCTGGTAATAGTGCGAAGTTAACTGATGGAAGTCAAAAGTTAACTGGTGGTCTACAAATGCTACAAAGCAAGAACGGTGACCTACTAGCTGGTGCAAACCAAGCAGTTGGTGGAATTAACAAGTTGAATGGCGGATTGAGCGAACTGAATGCTAATACAGGACGTCTACAATCAGCTGTCAGCCAACTAAATGATGGATCAGGCCAATTAGCTAACGGAGCCGGTCAATTGACTGTAGGGCTTGTGAAGGCTAATGATGGTGCTGATGAACTTGGCGAAAAGTTAACTGAAGGTGGCGAACAGGTTAAGCAAGTTCGTGACGATAAGGCTAACTTGGACATGTTTGCAACACCAATCAAGGAAACACACAAGGATCGTACATCAGTTAAGAACAACGGAACTGGAATGGCGCCATACATGATTGCCATTTACGTGTTCGTTGGAATGATTACATTGATGGCAGCAATGAACCTAACGGAACCTTCTGTCTACCCTAAGTCAGCATTTACATGGTGGTTGAGTAAGTACACAATTCCATTCGTATTGGTATTTATGGGCGCAATTATTACAACGCTTGTCTCAGTTGCCATTATTGGTTTGACGCCAGTAAACTTCACTGCCTTCTTAATCTCATTAATTGTTATTGCGATTATGGATATGAGTATTGTTTACTTCTTTACCGCAGCGTTTGGTAAGATTGGAACGTTCCTATCATTGATTCTATTGGTGCTACAATTGTCTGCCTCAGGTGGAACATACCCAATCGAATTGAGTTCAGGATTCTTCCAATGGCTACATCCATACTTGCCAATGACTTACGCAATTCAAGCATTGCGTGGATCATTGTCAACGGGTCTATCTGTTACAGAACCAGTTCTAATTATGTTCATGATTTTCGTCGCATTCTCACTACTATCATGGCTATACTTTGCCATTCAAAAGTCAAAGCGTTACCGTTTTGAAGACACAATGAGCAACGAATCAGATTTGAATAACTAAAACGTATACCTCACAAATATGTTAAACAGTTAGATAAACCAAAAGCCTCTGCAGAGAAATCTGCAGGGGCTTTTTTGTGTCTTAAAACGAAAAGAAACGAGCGATATTTTTGACGAAATATAAAAAGATTCACAGACAACAAATGTTTATAGATGAAGAATGGAAGCGGTTAAAAATAATTGAAAAAACCTGCCTAGGCGGGAAAGTGGTAAGCTAACGCAGTTTGTCATAACATGCCTAGTCAAGTAGAGAATAACGCCGTCTAAAAGTGATTGTAATCGCTTACAAACTATTTGTATAATGTGGATACAACGTTGAGGGGGAATTGGTATGGATAAATATCAAAGCATTTATCGGGATATGGTGAATGATATTAAGTCGGGAAAATATGGATCTGGGGCATTTTTACCTAGTGATACAAAACTAGTTCTGAAATATCATGTTTCCCGGGAAACTGTACGAAAAGCCATGGTCAATTTAGCGCATGATGGCTATGTCCAACGATTAAAAGGAAAAGGGACCATCGTATTAGACCGAGAACGTGTAGCAATCCCCATGTCGCAATTGAAAAGTTATCGGGAATTGATGGCAGAAGGTAGTATTTCCTCAACGAATGATGTGTTACTACTAGAATCTAATCAGCCGGTTCCTGAAAATCTACAAATGGATTCACAGGTTACGGATGATGTTCAAGCTATTAAGTTAGTGCGAAGGCGTAATGTAAATGGTGAGGCGACAGTACTTGATTATGATTATATTAATCAAGCTGTAATTCCAGAATTGCCCCATACAGCAGCAGAAACGTCCATTTTTGACTATTTCGAACATGAATTAGACCTCCAAATTGATTATGCGATTAAGCATATGACGATTGAACCGGCCAACCAACAAGACCATAAAGGTCTAGGTGTGGCAGTTGGATCTTCTATGGTCGTGATTCGAAGCGAAACGCACTTGATGGACAACCGACTATTATCATTTACAGAATCAAGGCATCGTGCTGATCGGTTTAGTAACGTTGAATTTGCACGTCGTCGGAATTAAAAGGAGAAAGAGTATGTTTGGACTAGGTAAGAAAAAAGTAGTTGTCGCAGACGTTAATTTGTATGCCCCAGTCAATGGGACAGTTATTGATTTAACAACGGTTCCTGATCCAGTGTTTGCCGGGAAAATGATGGGTGATGGTTTCGCCATTGAACCAGATGATAGCCGAGTAGTTGCCCCTGTTGCCGGTGAGGTGACAATGTTGCAAGGTCATGCAGTTGGCTTTAAACGTGCTGATGGCTTAGAAATTTTGATTCATATGGGTATTGATACGGTGAGTTTAGATGGTGCACCATTTGATATGCAAGTTCAGGTGGGAGATGTGCTAGAGGCTGGCGAACCCATTGCCATTGCCGATTGGGCACAAATTGAAGCAGCTGGGTTACCACGTACAACGATGGTGTTGATTACAAATACAACTGATAAATTAGCGAATTTAGATGTACAAAGCGGACCAGCCACAGCTGGCGAACTTATTGGGAAAGCGACTGCCAAATAGGCAAAGGAGAATGTCATGGCAAAGAAAGATTATTCAGACCTAGTAGCAGAAATTATTGAAAATGTTGGTGGGGAGGACAACGTTGATAACGCTATTCACTGTGTGACGCGTCTACGTTTCTACCTAAAAGATCCTGAGAAAGCCCAAACAGAGAAACTTGCGGCATTAGATGGGGTTGCAGGAGCTGTTTACAACGAGCAACTAGGTCAATACCAAGTCGTCATTGGCCAAGCTGTCGCAGACGTTTATGAAGAATTAGCCAATCAATTAGGCCTTTCTACAGACGAAGACATTGATCCAAAGAAGGAAACACCCAAGAACAACGAGCATAAGCCGCGTACTATTGGGGGCATGTTCCAAGCCTTGGTCGGAACCATTACTGGTTCAATGATTCCAATTATTGGTTTGTTAGCAGCCGGTGGAATGATTAATGGTTTGTTGACTTTGATGTCTGATCCAACCTTGTTGAACTGGATTGATGCAAGCTCAGATACTTATGTCATTTTGTCATCAATGGCAATGGCGCCGTTTTATTTCTTACCTGTATTAGTTGGGTTCTCAGCTGCTAAGCAACTAAAGTCAGATCCATATGTTGTCGCCGCGATTGGTGGATTTATGATTCATCCAGCGGTGCAAGATTTGACACGACCACACATTGCAGGAAACGCAATTGTGAATCCTGAAGTCATGGGTAATCTATTTGGAGTACCGCTTAACGCAACATATCTAGGAATGTCTATTAATATTCCATCATACGCATACACAATTTTCCCAATCATTTTTGCAGCCTGGTTGGCACGCCCAGTTGGGAACTTCTTTAAGAACCATCTGCCACTAGCCTTGCGCCCAATCCTACAACCAATGTTTACGTTGTTCATTGTTGGATCAGTCGTATTGATTGGGGTTGGCCCAGTCATTTCAATTATTTCATCAGGAATTGCAGCTATCATTACAGGAATGATTAATCTGAACTTGGCCATCGCAAGTTTCATCATTGGTGGCTTGTATCAAGTCTTAGTTATCTTCGGGTTGCACTGGATGGTCATTCCCATTTTGACGCAACAAATTGCGGAAACTGGGCAATCAAACATCAACATGATTGTTTCATTCACGATGTTAGCCCAAGGTGCTGGAGCGTTGGCTGTCTTCTTCAAGGCCAAGAACACAGGTATTAAGGCATTGGCAGGTTCAGGTGCATTATCAGCTTTCGCCGGAGTGACTGAACCCGCGATGTACGGTGTTAACTTGAAGTACGGACGTGTGTTCTTAACTTCTTCAATTGGGGCAGCGTTTGGAGCTGGTTTGGCTGGTTTATTAGATCTACACATGTACGGATTCTCAGGTTCACTGATTGGATTCCCAAATTTTGCTTCACCAAAAGACAACCCTAATAATTTCATGGTGTTCTGGATTGCGACGGCAGTTACACTAATCATCTCATTCACCCTAACGTACTTATTTGGGTTTAAGAATGATGGTGTTGTGAAAGAAGATGTTGCACAAAAGAACGTCTTTAAAGATGCAGTTAAATAAAACAACAACATAGTAACGGAATAAGAGGAGTAAGAGATGACCGAACAAGCATGGCGTTTGGAATATACAGAATTAGCCACAGAAAAGCGCGCGTATGGACAAGAATCATTGTTGACGCTTGGAAATGGTTACCTAGGTTGGCGTGGGGCATCAATTTTCCAATCTTTTAATGACCATCATTATCCTGGCTTGTACGTGGCAGGTGTCTTTAATCAAACGAGTACACAAGTGGCCGGGAAAGATGTAATCAATGAAGATATGGTGAATTTACCTAATCCACAATTGATTAAGCTATTTTTGGATGGCACGGCTGTAGACATTAATCATGACACGATTAAGACGCGACGTGCAGCTGTAGATTTTAAGACGGGCTTATTTGAAGAAGTTCTAACGGTTGACGTACCGAAGGGGATGTTAACGTTGCATACAGTTAAAGCCGTTGATCCAAAGCAATATCATATGCTAGGAATGCGACTAACGATTACTGCTGACTTCACAGCAGAGTTGACCGTTGAAAGTATGATTGATGGGACTTTATTGAATCAAAACGTTGCGCGTTACCGAGCATTTGATTCACGAGAATTTGATGTTACTGAAATTAGTGGGGATGTCTTAAAGGCTAAAACACGTACAACCGATATTGAACTGGTGTTGGGAGCCGAAACAACGAGTGATGCGATGACCTTCCATAATGTTGTGGCACCCACTGATATCCAAATGGCGCGTGGTGAAATAACACTACAAGCCAATGAACCGGTGAAACTTGAGAAGTTGATTGCTGTTGCAACGAGTTATGAAATGGATGAACCATTGGCGTTTGTAGATGCAAGTTTAGCGACACACAGTGTTGATAAAGTGATCGAAAGCAGCATCGCACACTGGGCTGAAGTTTGGCAAACGGCAGATGTGCAGTTAGATTCAGACGATCCAGACATGCAATTAATGATTCGCATGAACATCTTCCATATTCGTCAAGCAGCTCAACATGCGGCGAATAAAGACTTAGATGCCTCAGTTGGATCACGTGGATTAACCGGTGAAGGATATCGTGGTCACATCTTCTGGGATGAAATCTTTGTCGTGCCATATTATGCAGCTAATGATCCAGAAACCGCTCGTGACATTTTGCGTTACCGTATTAAGCGCCTAGATGCAGCGAAGGGAAATGCGCTGCTTGATGGTGAGGCGGGCGCAATGTTCCCATGGCAATCTGGTATGACTGGGGATGAACAATCACAATTCATTCACTTGAACACCGTTAATAATGAGTGGGAACCAGACAACTCTCGTCTACAACGTCACGTGTCTTTGACAATTGCCTATAATATCTGGGTATATACCCAGATTACAGGCGATACATCGTTACTGCGTGATGGTGGATTAGAACTATTACTTGAAACAACGAAATTCTGGCTAAATAAGACGGAAAAAGATGCAGAGGGACGCTATCATATTGCTGGTGTGATGGGACCTGATGAATATCACGAAGCCTACCCAGAAACAGAAGTTGGTGGTATCAAAGACAATGCCTACACGAACTTGATGCTAACGTGGTCATTGAATTGGTTGCAAGATTTGGCTATCAAGGAAACAAAGTTATTTACTGAAGTCGCTGACAGGGTTGATTTCAACGAAGACTTAATGGAACTGGCACAAGATGCATCACGTCATCTGGCATTGGAAATCAATGACGAAGGGATTATTGCACAATATGCCGGTTACTTTGACTTAAAGCCAGTCGATTTTGCTGCTTACGAGGCTAAATATGGAGATATCCATCGTATCGATCGTTTGTTGAAGGCCGAAGGTTTATCCCCAGATGATTATCAAGTGGCTAAACAAGCTGATACCTTGATGACCATTTATAACTTAGGCGCTCATCATATGGAATCATTAGTGAAGCAACTAGGTTATGACTTGCCAGAAAACTGGTTAGCTTTAAATAAGGATTATTATTTGGAACGCACAGTGCATGGGTCAACCACATCACGCCCAGTATTTGCAGGGATTGATGTGACATTGGACAATAAATCCGAAGCACTGGATTATCTAACGACAGCGATTGGATCGGACTACTATGACATTCAAGGTGGAACGACTGCTGAAGGGGTTCACATTGGTGTCATGGGTGAAACACTAGAAGTCATCCAAAATGAATTTGGTGGCGTGATGTTGCGTGATGGTCGCATTAAGATTCAACCTAATCTACCTGAAACTTGGCATCGTCTAGCCTTTACGCAACGTTATCAAGACACCGTGTTGGCATTTGAAATGACACCTGATGTAGTGACTGTGAGTGCTGATAAGCCAATCACGATTGATGTTTACGGACAAGTGGTTACATTGGCACCTGATGTGCCCCAAACTTTTAGTAAAGGATAGAAGAATGTCATTTGAAGAGATAAAAGGATTCGCCTTTGATATGGATGGTGTCTTGGCGGACACAGCGAAGTTTCACTCAATTGCTTGGCGCCAAATCGCCGAAGAAGTGGGGACAACTTGGACACCTGAATTAGCTGAAAATTTAAAAGGTATTGACCGGATGGGATCACTCGATTTGATCCTAACGACAGGTGGTTTAGCGAATCAATATGATTTAGCTGCACGGGAAGCTTTAGCGACAAAGAAAAACGATAACTATCGTGAGTTAATTTCAACGTTAACACCAGCCGACGCTTTGCCAGGCATGACAGACTTTTTAACAGAATTAAAGCAAGCTGGTTATAAAATGAGTATCGCGTCTGCATCTAAAAATGCTGGCTTTATCGTTGAGCGATTAGGGATTGCGGATTTCTTTGAAGCAATTGTTGATCCAGCATCTGTTGCAGCTGGAAAACCAGACCCGGCTATCTTTTCTGAGGCGGCTAAAGTATTAAATCTTGAACCAGAACAAGTGGTTGGTTTAGAAGATTCTGGGGCTGGCCTACAATCGATTAATGGAGCTGGTGAAGTATCAGTCGGTATTGGAGATGCAACTGCCTTGAGTGCTGCAGATATTTTGTTTGCCGATACGTCAGAAGTCACATTGGCTAATATTAAAGCCAACTGGCCTAAATAAGAAACGCTTTAAGTCTCCAGAAACTAAAAGCGAAATGAATAAATAAAGAAAAGCGGTGAATGCTAAGGCATTCACCGCTTTGTTTTTATATAATCTTTTAAATCGCGAAGCAATTATTTGAAAATCGTCTGCGCAATGGTTTCCGCGTCAACCATATTAGAGTCATGGTCATTAGGACGAGGCAAGAAGGTTGTAAACCAACGATTCCCACCTTCAGTTGGTAGTCCCCAGATAAAGAGATTATCCATTTGACCAGACGCATTTTGAGTTTGAAGTGTACGTGGATTAACATGTACCGCGGGAATACTATAAGTAGATTGATCCGTACGTGTCATCGTCACGGGTTCAATGTACTTATCTACATATAGTTGGTGCATTAATGGATTAGTGACCTTCGTGATATTAGTAGATGGCAAGCGTGCCTCAACTAAATAATCGGTAATCCATTCATTACCGGCATCATCGGTAGCTTGATAGTGATGATCATGTACTTCAACCTTCAGACCAGGATTAGCAATTGTCACAATACCAGCAGCAATTAAGGCTTGTAATTCTTCAATACGTTCCAATGGCGGACCCACCGCAACTGTATTGTTGAAGGGACCAAACAAATCAAGGAAAGCAGCATATCCAGTACCATCAAAAATACCAGCATACAAATATTGTCGAATTAATGAACGCAAGTCTTTAACGATTTCGTATGAGCCAGAATAAGGGCCGGCCGCATTTCCTAACTCGGCATCAGCAATGTCAGTTGTTAAGAGCGCGTCCATCACAGTTACATCAGAAGTTACGGTGTGTGGATAAACACGTGCCCAATCGTAATGATATTCTGCCGGTAAATCAGATGCAACAACAGTTTCTTCCAAGTTATCACTCGCGATTAGACCTTCAATAAAGGCTGATGCATCACCAGGATAGACATCAGGTTGTTCTGATAGCAAGTTTTGGTAATAGACTAATTGCATTTCAGCTTTAATCAAACGGAAAAACGTGTGGAAGTCTGTTGGTTGTGTAGCTGTTAATCGTTCTGAAGTAAAAATTTTAGGCACGTAACTAACATGCGCGGGTTTTTGATTGACCCCACGAGCGTGCGCTAGTTCACCACGACGAGAACCGGCAATAATGTGCGGTTCGTGACCGGATGGTGTGTACACCAAGCGACTATTTGTATCGCGATCAAATTTTCCGCCACGACCAAGTGTTAACGCAGCCATGTAATCAAAGAAACTTAGACCTAAGCCGCGAAAAATAACATCTTGCTTGGCAGGTAATAAATCTAGTTTGGCTTCACCAGGGTGGCCAACTGGAAGATAGGTTAGTCCGCTATCTGCAAAGACTTGTTCTTCAGGCGTATGCTCGGTCGGTAGGTGACCAGGTGTTAGAATCACTTGATCCATCAATTCAGTCGTGCCATCAGAAAACGTTAATTCAAATTGATTATCCTTTTGAAGCGTCTTAGTGACGTTTAAACGACGATGTACAATGTGTACATTTGGATTGGCGTGTTTAATGATTTGTTCAAAGGTCCATGCAGCATAAACACCCATCAACGCTCGAGATGGATACGTATTAGGTGTTAAGTTAGCAATGACATTCAGGAAATAATCTTGATGTGTATAATTCTGTTCTTTTATAAAATCAGCGGCAACTGTGTTTAGCCATTCATACCAATTAGGTCCGCGAAGTCCAGGGAAGGGTGATTCGATGGACTCATCAGAAAACAATGTTGCGTGTGACGCAATTGTATTCGCGATGAAATATGGACTTTGTTCGGGTGACCAAACACGCCCACCGATAGGGAAAGGATCAAACAAAGTGATGGTTACTGGCGTAGTTGATTGATTCGCAAATGTCATCAATCGCTCGGTAAGAATCAGATTGCGCGGTCCAGCACCAATAAGTGCAATCTGCATGGGAGTCTCCTATTCTGCTGAAGTTTCTTCAGCTTCAAATCCAGGGTACTTGTAAACACCGATATCCTTGACGTAGATATTTCCAGCACGCTTCAATCCTTCGTTTTGCAACAAACCTGTTTTAGCGTAGCCAAAGGTAACAGTAGCCGCGGCACGAATTGAAGAACCTAGAATTTCACCAGATGTGGCATCTAGTCCAGATGGTGTATCGACTGAAACAACTGGAACGTTTGCTGAATTAATACGCTTGATAACGTCACCTAGCTTGGCAGGAACGGGCTTTGACAAACCAATTCCAAACAAAGCGTCAACGATGGCAGTGTAACTACGGAAGTCACTTGCACGTTGCTTCACTTCAATCCCATACTTGCGAGCAATGTTTAGTTGGCTCAAAGTACGAGGTGAGGCGCGTTTTTCGTCACCAAGGATTAGTAGATCAACGTTAATTCCTTTTTGAATCAACAAACGGGCGATGGCGATTCCATCACCTCCGTTATTTCCAAGCCCACATAAGACAAGGACTTTGCTAAGGTCAAAATCACCGGCACCTAAGACCTCGATGACTGACATGGCAGTACGTTCCATTAGTACTAATGGTGATACCCCAATTTCATCGATTGTGTATCGTTCTAATTGTTGCATCTCTTGTGCTGTGATTGCTTCGACCATGATAAGCTCCTTGGAATGTTTTTTAATATATTCTATTATAGGCGTTATTGAGAAGTCTCTCAATAATAAACCTATTGACTAACCAATAATAAAACCCACACCGCAAGAAAGGGTGTGGGTTTTTGGGTATTTATCAAGAATAAGGTAGCTGTTGGTCACAACATGAACAGACTTCATTATCTGACAGGCAATGGTTGGTTTTGCGCGCTAAATTATATTGTTGGTGATAAATTAAAACGATGGTTGTAGGGATTGAAATGAGTGCAATACTTCCATAGAACAGCAGCTCATTTACAGTGTTTAACGATAAACGCTGAATCAATGCAAGCATCGCCCATTGTGGAAGGAGTGCAGTCGCTAGTAAATGCCATTCCAAGACGACTTTCTCCTTATATGTTATATAGTAGGTTAAGTTTGTTTAGTGTGGATGTTCGCCTTCGATTTTAATGCCACAGTTACAACATACCTGTTGATTTAATAGGTCGTATTCAAACCAAATACTGTGATGAATCACACGTAAATTAGTGCGTGAACGATAGCAGGCGACTTTAATGATTTGTTTCGGTAGAATTAGTCCAGCAACTGGCCAACCGGAACGTAGCCCTTTTTTAATTGTCTCGGGCGGTAGTGTAATACGCACATGGTACCAAGAGATAACAACATCATATTGCTCACGAATTTGGTTCGTTTGACCTTTGCACAGAGGCAAGATTGAACCACAAGGTGATAAAATAGCAGCAGTTTGATCTTGTGTATCTAAAATATCTTCAATAAATAGATTAGTTAGTCGGATTTTTTCTTCAATTAAAGCAAGAACTTTGTTGGGGATGCCTTTTGTAAGCGAGAAGTTAAGCACAAAATGACGACCATTAAATGTGATCGCACGATTAGCCTTAACCATGTATTCGTCAGATAGAATACGATGACGTAATGAGAAGGGCTTGCTTGAGTGTTTATTAGAAATGAGACGACAACCAATCAGGGCATTTACATAAGCTGCCATGTATGACTCCTAACATAGTTGGCATAAGCGATAAGTGATATGTATGTGTCCATAGAGATGGACACGGAAATTATTTGCGTAATTGTGTCCAAATCCAAGTCTTGATCCACATGTTACCAATCCATAATTTTGATGCTGCGGTAGACTTATGTGCTGAAACAGGCGCAGCATGTAGGTCGGCTAAATTATCAGTTAAATGAAGCATATCTTCTTGTAAGTCCGTTAAACTACGAACTTCAGTTAGGTCAGGTAGGCTGTCAGTAACTTCAGATAGTAGTGGGGCATGATTTGATGCTTGCGCAGGAGTAATCAAACTAGCAGACGTTAAATTAAACAAACAGCTTGCTGTACAAATGAGTGCGGCGATTTTGAATTTCTTAGTCATAGATTGGACTTCCTTTTTTTATTTTTGCTTTTCTACAGATTTAACTATAGAGGAAAACGAAGAATCCAGTTGCACCTAGCACTTTACATGATGTAAAGAGTACTTTACATTTGCTCAAATCTAGTAAAACATGATATTATTTTAAATAAATGACATAAAGTTTTAAAAAAGGAGAACATGAGCATGCAAGATCTAGGCCAGGTACTAAAAGAGTGTCGAAATGAAGCTGGTTTATCTCAATCCGATGTTGCGGATGCAATTCATGTTTCACGTCAATCAATTTCAAAATGGGAAAACAATTCGCAACTACCAGACATTTCACGTGTAAGAGACATGTGTAATCTATATGGAGTTAGCGTAGATTGTTTGATGGAAAAGATGGAACCGGCAGAAGTACAGGGTCTTGATAATAAAGGGAACTTTGACGGTAACGTCCAACAGTTGATGGAAAATCTTCGGGCTGATTACGAGCAGGGGAAAAAGCGCACGTATTTTGATGAGAGTGTGTTGTTGCTTATTATCTTAGGCGTATGTGCATGTTTACCAATTATTGACCTAATTGCACCATGGTTAGTCATCTGGAAAAATAAGAAGACTAATCGGTACTATTGGTGGATTAATGCGATTTGTGTCATCATGTGGTTTGTGTCTTTAAGTACATATGGTATCGCTTATGTGATGTCAGAACGATTTATATAGAGTTCTTCTATATAACGCGGAATATTTAAAATATACCTATATAAAACAGCAATTGAAGGCATGCAGGCTAAAAACAGCTGTGTTACAATGGTTGACAATAATAGTATCGGTAAGGTGGAGGTTTATGATGGACGAACATACAATTCCAGAAAATATGAGTGATGTACGTGACCGTGTCATTTTGATGCAAGCACGTGGGTTTGACGTAACTGAAGATGATGTGATTCAAGAAGCCCTACGTGCTGGGTTCCAAGATATCGTTGATGGGCGTGCCGATGGTGCATATTTCACAATTCGTTGGGACGATACATTCACAGAACTTTGGATTTTGGGAATGGATAGTGAAATTGAAGGCAAGGCTGTACCTGGTGAAAAGTACGATAGCTTCGTTGAACAATTTAAGAACAATGCATCAGAGGTATGGTTTGCATTAGATGCAGCTGCTCGTAAAGCAATTGGACGATAATTAACAAAATTTAAGTTTCATTCATAAATGGATGATATATAATAGTTTCTATGCTTTTATAGATATGAATTGGAGAGAGAACATGGAAAAGTTTAAAGTATATTTGGCGGAGTTCATCGGAACTTTACTATTGATCGCAACAGGAACAGGTACCGCATTGTTCAGCGCACAAGCTGGATTAGTAGCAGTCGCCTTGGCCTTTGGGTTTGCAATTATCATTAGTGCCTACGCATTTGGTGCGATTTCAGGGGCACACTTGAACCCAGCCGTTTCATTCGCAATGGCAATGAACAAGCGTATCTCATGGCTTGACTTCTTGGGTTACGCCGGAGCACAAGTGTTGGGAGCATTGGCTGGTTCAGCAATGATCTTGGGTGTATGGTTGTCAACTGGAATGGTTGAATCAAAGATGTTCAAGGTTCTTCCTTTGGGATCAACAACATACGCTGGTCAAAACATGATTCCTGTTTCAGCAACTGGAGCCTTCGTTATTGAAGCAATCTTGACTTTCGTCTTGGTATTGGTAATCTTGATGGTTACTTCAGAAAAGTTTGGTGCTGGTGCCGTTGCTGGTGTCGTTATTGCCTTGACTTTGGCAGCAATGATCTTGGTTGGTGGAAACCTAACTGGTGCATCATTGAACCCAGCCCGTTCATTCGGACCTGCAATGATGGAAGCCTTCTTGGGAAACACTAAGGCAATTGGTCAAATGGGTATCTACTTACTTGGACCTATGGTTGGAGCTGCTTTGGCTGCTTTGATCGCTAAGTTCTTCGGTTCAGAAGAAGCTGCTTAATTAAAGTAAATTGAAAGACGACGTAATCATTTGATTACGTCGTCTTTTTTGTTTTATTTAAGGTAACATCAACGGTTGCGACATAAAAATGTCGTTTATTAACAAAATGAAAATTAGTTTGAAAAAATTTGTATATATATTGTTAACGCTTTACATGCCTATTTCATGGGAAATGGTGTAGATTTCGCCTTTCTAAATCACCTATATACACTACAAATACTTAATCGTTTTACTTGTATCTATATACTTATGTGTTACACTAATTTGTACAGAAAAACATATAGGAACAATACTTATTCTCTGTTTGGTATAGACCTATATGCTTGTAAGATAATAATATGATAGGTAAATGGTATAGTGTGATGAATAAACTAAAAGTATTTATTTCAATGCTAGCTGTTGTAATGGGGATTGGGTTCGCTACTACAACTGCGGAAGCAAAAGATATCACTTCAGAAGCACCAAACAATTTGGTCGACAATTTGAAGTTCATGGCTCCGACATTGAACCAAGGAGAAATTAGTTCTCTTACGGTCTCTTTCAGTGAAAAATATGACGAGCAATTGTCAGCTGGAGATACGATTACTTTGACATTGCCTGATGGAATCAAGGGAATGTTGGATAACGGACAACCATCAAAAATTGAATTGAAGAATTCAGCGGGCGTTGTCTTTGGTGAAGTGATTGTTTCAGAAGGTAAGGCGGTTGTTACGTTTAGTGATGCCGTAGAAAAGCTAGATAATATTCGTGGGCATTTTAATATTGCCATTATCGCGGAAAACGTACAACGTGAAACAGATTTAAAAGTTAGTCCATTGAACATGGGACTTCCTGAAAAGAATTCAAAGGGTGTACCAATGAATACGGAAGGTCTAACAATTCGTGGTGTGACAAAATACGAAGAAACTGCACCGGAAGGTGAATTTGATTACACTAAGCAAGGTGACATGGTTACTGGTGTAGGTAACGTACGTTGGTTTATCAATGTTAACCAACGTCAACAAGTCATTGAGAAGTTTGCGTCTGATATCGTAATCAAGGATACGCTTGGCCCTGGTCAAGTTTTCAAGAAGGATAGTTTCATGGTTTCACGTACAAAGTGGAATCCTACTTTGAAGAAGAATGAAACATCATGGGTTTCAATCCCGGAACTTCAAGCAGCTGGATGGGTTAAGGTTGTTAAGGATCCATCTGTTGATGGAAAGAGTTTTGAAATCATCCTGAATGTTGAAGATCCTAAGTGGACTGCTGAACTTTCAGGACAAAGTTTTGCCTTGAGTTACATCACTGATGTTACTGATCCGAAGTTAGCAGAATTCACCAATAACCTTGATATGAGCTACCAAATTGAAGGTAAGAATCCAGTTAAGGAAAATAAGAATTACCAAACAAAGAACATTCGTTTGGATGGTGCTGCAGATGGAGACACTGGGCACGCCAACCCACCATTGACTTTGAACGAATTCAATGAAAATGATGTTGACGTTATTGAAGAAACAGTAGAACCTTTGCCAGAAGATCCAAATAATCCTCAAGTTCCAAATGTAACCGAAGAACCAGAAGATGATAAGGTTACTGAAACTGATAAGCCAGAAATCTTGAATGATGGAAAGCTTGTTGAAGAAGTTTTGGAAGAAGAACAACTAGAAATCTTAGATGATATCATCCAAGAACACATCGAAGGTGGTCTTGAAGAAGGACACACTCATGAAGTGGAAATTGATGGAAAGCCAGAAATTTTGACTGATGAAGAAATTATTGATGAAATTTTGACACCAGAACAAAAAGAAGAGCTAAAAGACGTTATCGAACGTGATAAGGAAAAGCAAAAGCCAGAAGTGAAGCCTGTTCCTGAAGAGGAAAAGCCAGAACCAAAGCCAGAAGTGAAGCCTATTCCTGAAAAGGAAAAGCCAGAAGTGAAGCCAGCTCCAGAAAAGAAGAAGTCAGAAGAAAAGAAGACAGAATCTACTACTGAAGTTAAAAAGGCTGAAGTTAAGTCAGAAGACAAGTCTGATGACAAAGAAACTTTGCCAGAAACAGGATACAAGAACAACGTATTGTTGACTCTTGCTGGTTTGTTAATTGCAGGATTCGGTGCATTCTTCTACAAGAAGAACCTATAATTTTATAGTATTTACTAAGTGATAAAGTTCATGCCAGAACTTTATCACTTTTTTTGTTTATATAGGTAGATATGATAAAAGCGTATGATTTTATTAGTGGAGTCAGGTATAATTAACTTTGAAAGCTTAAAATGCATTTAAAGTAATTGGGAGAAATTTTATGGCGTATTTAGTTGGTTTAGGAGTGGTTTTACTAGGTGCTGTTTATTTTTTGAATAAGAAAATGAATAAGGCCGAACACGCACAAGATGAGAATCGAAAAAAGACATTGTTGATGAAAATAGCTATGGTGGTGTCTATTTTATTAATTGTTATTCCAAGTGTGGTGTTGCTAACTAATGGCTCAAAGCAAGAAGAGAAACATCAAGAAGCTGCAAAGGCTAAATTGGTTACAGTAGATAAAAAGGATGCTCGTTTAAAGAATGGGAAGGCTGCTGTAAAAATTACGGTCGCACAAGACACAAAGATTACAATTAAACATAAAAAGGGGCAAGTAGATCCTATACATGAAGCGGCCAAAGATAGAAAACGTCAGCTAACTATAGTGTTTGTTGTCCCAGGTGAATACGAGATTACTGCTGAACAGAATAAAACAAAACAAACAGAGTTGCTAAAGATTAAAAGTGACAGTTCACGATCATCATCTGAAACAAGCTCTAAAAGTTCAACTAGTGAAGCGTTAGAGGAAAATCAAACATCGATTTATGCTGAGGATGAAGTTGATCCCATGCAAGGAGAGCAACAAAGTGTCATAGTTCCTGATAATAGCAACAATGGGATTGTACCTCCAGTACAACCTGTCCAACCAGCTCAACCGGTGCAACCAGTGCAGCCACCAGTTCAAGAAGAACCACAAATTGTACCAGAGGAACCTACAGACAAGCCAACTGAAACTCAAACAGAGCAAGGCGAAAGCAGTGTTGAAACCCCTAATGCTGATGAGATAGCTGTAGATACTCTAAAAGAAAAAAATGTTGAGCAAGCATCTAGTGTAGTAACAGCATAGGGACGAAGATAAACATATTAGGATAGTTGAGAAAACAAATGAGTGAAAATAAAGTAATGGTTTCAGCTAAATTTGTAACCAAGCGTTTTGACTTAGCTGAAAAACAATCAGATAAATTAAAAGCCGTTTTTAAATTTTGGGATAAGGGTATTCCGAGCTTTTGGTCTGTAAAAGGTGTTTCGTTTGATGCGCATGCCGGTGAAACAATTGGAATTATTGGTACTAATGGTTCCGGTAAATCAACGCTGCTAGAAATGGTTGCAGGGATTCGTCAACCAACTAGTGGAAAAATGGAAATCAACGGTGAAACGTCAATGATCGCAGTGGGAGCCGGAATGCGTCCACAATTAACAGGTCGTGCGAATATCCGATTGAAAGCTTTGATGCAAGGAATGACTGATAAACAAATCGATGAAAAGATGGACGAAATTATCGAGTTTTCTGAATTAGGCGATTTTATTGATCAACCAGTTAAAAGCTACTCTTCTGGTATGAAATCTAAGTTGGGGTTTGCAATTTCAGTTTATTCTGAAGCAAGCATTATCATTATTGACGAAGCCCTTTCTGTTGGAGATCAAACTTTCGCAGAAAAGTCTATCGCGCGAACTAAAAAGTTCCAAGAAGAAGGAAAAACAATCTTCTTTGTGTCACACTCAGCGAACCAGATTAAGCAAATGGCTGATCGAATTATTTGGATGCATTATGGGGATATCCGCATGGATGGACCAACTGATGAAGTGATGCCGGAATACCAAAAGTTCGTCAAAAATTTTAATGCACTACCTGAAAAAGAACGATTGGCATATCAAAAAGAACATAAAGATGCGCAAAAAAATTTCACGATGGATGATTTGAAGAAGAAAATCCGTGAAAGTTCTGATAAAGGAACTCCAAGAAAAGCATTGAAATCTTTGACGGTTCCAAAAAGTAGTGCTGGAACATTGACTAATAACACTAAGATCATTTTGATGATGCTAATTTTGATGACGTCACTATTAATTGCAAAGCAAGTGATGAATGTTTCCTTCAAAGATATTCAGAAAAATGTTCCAACGATGATGCACGGTAAAAAAGCATCTAGTGCAGAATCAGCGGTCTCTGTGGTTGAAGAAAAGAAGACAGTTATTCAGAATAAGTACACTGTGCCATCAGACATGAGTACGGAAGAATTAGCAAAAAGTCTAAATGTTACACTTGAAGACCTAGCAAGTGTAAATAATTTTGAAACAGATCAAGTGAAAGCGGGCGATGTAATTACAGTGCCGCAAGAGAGGTAAGCATTGTGAGAAATGTATGGACAATAGTACAGGAACTGCGAGAAAGTTTTAATACTATGCTAAGAATTGCGCATTATAATAATGAGCAAAAATATCGAGATAATTATTTAGGAAATTTCTGGCAATTTGCAGATCCAATGTTACAAATTGGGATTATGGTATTGATGTTTGCTGCCCGCCAAGGACAAACTGAAAATAATCCCCATACACCGGGAATAATTGGTGCAGTTACATGGATTGCATTGGGGATGGTTACATATTTCTACATGCAATCATCAATGCTAAAATCATCAAAGAGTATTCAACGTCAAATGAAGTTATTAGCACGTATGAAATTCAATCTATCTGCGATTCCATTGACAGACATTATCACTGAATTACGACGTTATTTCATTATGATGGTAGTTGTGATGTTAGTAATCGTTTTTGGTTTGGGTGTATGGCCATCATTGTGGTGGTTACAATATTTCTATTACTTCTTTGCGATGATTATCTTTTTGTACGCATTAAGCTTGGTAACGTCAACGGTGTCAGTGTTGATTCCGGACTTCTATAATGCTTATGCAGCTATATTACGTGTAGGAATGTGGGTATCCGGAGTTGTTATTTCAATTGACTCACCGCCACTTCCAGAGACAATTTCACAAATTCTAAAATTAAACCCTTTGTATTATATTATTAAGGGAATGCGTGAAACATTGATGCTTAATCCAGTTGGATTTTGGGATAATATGACACTAACATGCATTTTTTGGGGAATTGTAAGTATTTTCTTGATTGTTGGAGTGCACATTCATATGCGCTTCCGTGATCGTTTCTTGGACTTTATTTAATAACCCAATATTGTGTGAACTTAAAAACCCCGTTTGAATTGGCAATGGCTAATTCAAACGGGGTTTTATGATATTTTAGGTCAGGAGAGCAAGATCTAATTTATTAAAATGGAACTTCGTATTTAGTATTTAAAAAGTAAGAACGAGCTTACCTTGTGGGTGATCCTCAAGCATCATACGATGGGCTTCTTGAAGATTCTTTTCATTAAATGGCATAGTATCTGCCATAGCAATGTGAATCTTATCAGCAGACATATCAGCTAACAGATTAGCTAGAATGTTACCATCTGCGCTTGCGAATGCATGTTGAACGTTCTCTTGATTTTCCAAAGAGGTAGGTACAGGAAGTAAAGTAAGCATCTTACCATTTGGTGACAATTGCTTAGCAATACGTTCTAGTGTGACATCATCAGTAATTGTATTAAGGGCACCATCGAAGGTGACGTCACTAGGAATGCTATCTGCATCAATGACGGTTACATTGCCCAATGCTTCAACACGTTGTGCTTGGTTAGGGCGGACAAGTGCATATACATTTGCACCACGTAGCAAGGCAGCTTGGACAGCTACACTTCCTACAGCACCAGCAGCACCTGTAATAAGGATGTTTTGGTCAGGTTGAACATCTAAGCCAGCTGTAATCATTTCATAGCCTGTAGCGGCGCCTAGAACAGAAGCAACGGCTAGTTCATCTGAGATATTGTCAGGCACTTTCGCAAGATGCTTTTGATGGACTGGAACTTGTTCCGCGTAGGTCTTCAGATGACGCGACGCGGCTACACGATCGCCTACCTTGTAATCAGTGACTTTATCACCAACTGCAATTACTTCACCAACAACGCTTGATCCAGGAATGACAGGCAATTTTTGGTCACCCATCATCCCTGCAACAAATTTAACGTCGTATGGATCAATTGCAATAGCGTGGTTTTGAACTAAAACCTGGTTAGGTGTTACTTCGGGTGTGTCCACACGTGTGGCCTTAAGAACCGCAGGTGTTCCGAATTCAGACATTTCAATGGCTAACATAATCATCCTTTCCGTTGGCGAGGCCAACTAAGCGCAATTATTGCGCCAATCCAAGTGAGTAAGTTTAAACAAATCACGGGCCAGAATACAGCGTTTGGTTCGTAATCATTGGTGACGACATTTTGACCCTTTGTTTGATCAATAATCAATGCACCAACTTTAGATGTGCGTGGTTCAGCAATGGTATGACCATTGTGTGTCACGTTAGAATGAGCGTAGACAATCGTTGGTACCATTACGGAATGCTTAGCTTGTTCAGCACTCCATGTCATTGTTAACTCGGGTGATGCACTGATAATTGGACGTAATGGATTTAGAAGTAAATCATGACGATAAAGTAGATATGCATCATCTGAAGGAGCTAAATTAGATACTGGCAGATAATCCGGCGTTTGTTTTTGAATCATCTTCATAGCAATTGTTAGATCATTACCAACCCATGCTTTACGTTCATCCTCTACACTAAGTTTACCACTATTCACCATATATGAACGATTTTTCATGACGCGCTCTTTATTGAAATGACGTGTAGATGAAAATCCGTTATCAATGATGTTAGTGACGTTTAATGTTACTAATCCAACAATAACCAGCCAAACTGTTATATAGATCGATGGTGATTCTGGCTTATAAGCAAGTAGCTTAGTGAAAATTAATCCGGCTAAGATAGCGGTCAAAATGCTACTAATAACCGCTAAGCGCGAAGGAAATTGTAGCGTATTAACAATCGTGGGAAATAATGTACGCAGTGTGGTCCAAGGGATTAACACAGAAGATGCGATGATAAAAATTGTGCCAATCCAAAGGCTATCACGTTGGATTTGACTAAATTGGCGATAAAATAACGTCGCTCCGATGATAACGAAGATAATTAACGTCATACCAGTTAAACCATACTGGCGTAATGAAGCATCTCCAAATGAGAAATGCATCGATTTACTCATGATGTCAGCGGGAATAAATGGCGTCATTAAATTGTTCGTACTATTAACATCAATTAATGTGATGACAAGGTTACTAATTAGTAACCCGAATAAAGCCATAGCTCGAATAAGTGGCCAGAATAATAATTTTAGTGTGTCATGAGCACGTAATTGAGCGCCAATAAAGAAAATTAACAAAGTTAATGAGGCGATTAAAGCACTTAAAAAGTGGATTTGTGTCAATGTTGCCAAAGCAACACTTAAGTTAATCCAGGGGTAATTCTCTTTTTTTGTATAAAAGTAAACACCATAGATTAGTACGAAAGGGAGCACTGCAGCCCCAACGGCAGTAAAGGACTGGTTTAGCATCCATTGATTAGTGAGCGGCATAGTCATGTACAACAAAGCAGCGATGATTTGCCCAATGAATGGCACATTCATTGCACGTGCTAAGTAACGAACCCCTACACCAGCAACGAAAATAACTAAAATGCTCGAAACGACTTCAAATACAAACCAGCTTTTGCAGATTAGGAGTAATCCACCTGCTAAATAGGCAAAGATAGGTCCATAAACAGCATTAATGATACGGCCATTTCCATTAAAACCATACATCGTTTGAAAATAATTAAAGGTCCCGTGATCGATTTGCATAGCTGTGTCGTAGAAACGGTTAAAATGGAATAGGGCATCTACTCCAAGGATAGGACTATGTGTCATGATTTGTGGTAAAAGTAACAGAAATGAAAATGCAGCTATGATATAGAAGGATAGTGCAGATTGGCTAGATAATGCTGATTTGAGCTTGGACTTAAGTGACATATTAGACTCCCGAAATTGTAAACTTATTCCTTCAATTTTATCTGAAATACGCTCAAAAAGATAATATTTTACAGCTGTGCCTGTATTTCAATTAAGTTATCTTGCACGCAGGCGTGTTTAATGATAAAATTCTAATCATTCTCTAATAATAGATTTTGAAGTAAATCGTTTGAATACATATATTAAACAGGAAAACATAGGAGTATTAATTATGGCAGGAAATGTTTGGCAAAAAATGAGCCGACGAGCAAGCCTTTCGAATTATGAAGATTCGAATCGTAAGTTGGTTCCATCACTACGAACAAAAGATTTGATTGCAATGGGTATCGGTGCGATTGTTGGAGCCGGGATTTTTACAATTCCTGGAATCGTCGCAGCTGACTACGCTGGACCTGCTGTCGTTATCTCATTTATTATCGCTGCCGTCGTTGCTGGATTGTCAGCGTTGGCCTATTCTGAATTTGCCTCAGCGTTGCCTTTCTCAGGTGCGATTTACGCTTGGTCAAACGTTATTTTTGGAGAATTCATTGGTTGGCTAATCGGATGGATCGTTATTTCCGAATACGTGATTGCGTTGGCTTTGCTTGCTTCAGGATGGTCAGCCTACTTCCAAGGATTTATTAGTGGGCTAGGGGTTGATATGCCAACTGCTTTGAGTGGATCATTCAACATGGCTAATGGTAATTTTGTGGACTTAATGAGTGCAATTGCGTTGATTGGAACAGCAATGCTAATCGTTCGTGGAATGAAGGGTGTGGCGATTGTTGAAAACACGCTTGTTATCATGAAGGTTGGAGTTATCTTGTTGTTCATCGTTGTTGGTGCAACTGCAATTCAAGTGACTAACTGGATGCCATTTGTTCCAGCTCATGAAGTCGGAACAACATTTGGTGGTATGCAAGGGATTGTTGGTGGAGCAGCGCAAGTATTCTTCGCTTACATCGGATTTGACACAATTGCTGCTAACTCAGCTGAAACAATTGACGCACAAAAGACAATGCCAAAGGCCATTATTGGAACTTTGGTTGTTGCGACAGGATTGTTTATCGCCGTTGCGGCTGTGTTGACTGGTATGTTCCCATACCAAGAATACGCAGGTAACGCAGAACCAGCTGCCTGGGCATTGCGTCAAGCAGGCCACTACTTTACAGCTAACCTACTATCTATTGTTGCGTTAGGTGGAATGTTTACAGGTATTATCGCCTTCATGATTGGTGGATCACGTTTGTTGTACTCATTCGCCAAGGATGGTTTGTTGCCAAAGGGCATGTCTAAGTTGGATAACCAAGGCCTACCTTTGATTGCCACAATCGTATTGACTGTTATCGCGGTTATTTTGGCATCTGCAATGCCAGTTGAATTGCTAGCGAATTTGGTTTCTGCTGGAACATTGATTGCCTTTGGAGCAGCGTCACTTGGAATCGTCTTCTTGCGTAAGCGTAAGGATATTGATCACTCAGGATACAAGGTACCACTTTACCCAGTATTACCAATCATCTCAGTATTGTGCTGTCTAGGATTGTTTGTCAGCCTTAGTCTAGAATCAATTATGATGACGATGGTTTGGATTGCTATGGGAGCCGTTGTTTACTTCGTATATGGCATGAAACACAGTGTGCAAAATAAAGATTAATTATAATAAGTAATGAAAACACTAACATTCACTGTTGGTGTTTTCTTTTTGTTCAGATTTAGCCCACAAAACGCGCCAAATGTGCGATAATAAACACAATTGAAAGGTGATTGTGAGGGTAAATACGATGCAAGAAATTCTAATTCTAACCACTGGAGGCACAATTGCCTCACAAGAAACAGATAATGGGTTAGCGCCAGGACTGCCTGATGAGCAGTTGATGACGTATTTTGAACCTCGACCTGGCATTAATTTGTCAATTGAAACGGTCATGAACAAAGACTCTTCTAACATGCAACCAGAAGACTGGTTGAAGATGGCAGAGCGTGTACAACACCATGTGGATGATTACGATGCATTTATCATTACACACGGAACAGACACGATGGCATACACTGCAGCAGCGTTGTCATATCTGTTGAACAATGTGAACAAACCAATCGTGATTACCGGCTCACAAGTGCCGTTAGAAATGATTGAAACGGACGCCATTCGTAACTTACATGATTCACTAACTGTTGCTAGTCAAGCAGACCTAAAGGGGGGTTACTTGGTCTTTAATGGTTTGGTGATGGCAGGAACGCGTGCGATTAAGACGAAGAGTAAGAGTTACGGTGCTTTTGAAAGTATCAACTACCCATACATTGCGAGTGTAGGGGATGGACAGTTCAAGATGCTTTACGAACCGCGTGAGAATGATAAGATTGTCATGAGCGAATTAGCAATCGATACGAACGTTTTCGTTTTGAAGGCATTCCCTGGAATGCCAGTGGAAGTGTTTGACTACTTAGGTGATACAACACATGGTGTGATCATCGAAAGTTTTGGAAATGGTGGCTTACCGTTCGCACGTCGTAATCTAATTCCAGCGATCGAAAAGCTAACTGCTCGTGGTATTCCAGTGATTATCACAACACAAATCCTAGAAGAAGGACAAGACATTAACTTGTACGAAGTAGGAAAGAAAGTGGCAGATGCTGGTGGAATCACAGTTGGTGACATGAATACAGAAGCCGCTGTTGCGAAGTTGATGTGGGTCTTGGCAGATACACGTGATTTGGATAAGATTCGTGTCTTGATGCAAACACCAATTGCGCACGACTTGAACTTTGTTTAATTGAAAGGAGTAGCTGTATGGCAGATTTGAAATTTGAAATCTTGCAAGAATTTGGGACACTTTCTACAAGTAAAAGTGGTTGGGAACTACAATTGAATTTTGTTCAATGGGGAGACAACCAACCTAAGTTTGATCTTCGTACATGGTCACCAGACCACAAGAAGATGGGGAAAGGATTGACGCTTAATCATGATGAAATTGTGAAGTTGTCAGCCGTATTAGAAGATGTTTTGAACGCTGAAAAAACTGGCCAACAAAATGCGGTGCCAGAAGAAATCGTTAAAGTGTTTGAAGAACTTCCAGAAGAAACAACAGATGCACCTGGTTGGGCTAAATTAGGTGATTTATAGAAATTAAACCGATCCTTAGATCGGTTTTTTTATTTATTTTCGTTTTTTAATTTTTGATAACCCAGTGAATAGTTCGCTATGCTGCCTAAAAGGTTTAAATGATAGAAACACGGTTCTAATCGACTTTGTTTTTGTTAAGCCGGTTAAACATGAATTTAATAATAGAAACGTGCATAAAAGCCGTCTATATAAGGGGTTGTATAACTGGAATGGCTTCGCTAATATTAGCCCATAACTAAGTTCAGGGGGAGAATGTGATGCGATTGGTTGTCATGAATCATGTAAAGCAAATGCAAGATGTTAAAGGTTTTCTGCAACAAATGAGAGTGATGTCGATTGATACAATTTTAGTATTAAGTACGGATCAAACTAGTGAATCAGGAACACCAGAACTATTAACGAATGTCACGCTAGCTAATGATGGCATTAGCCGATTGTATCAAGATAATCCGCTTCTCTGTTTGCAGAAAGAGTTACAAAAAACAAGTGCAAAATGGCACTTAGGTTGGGCGACACAAACACTCCACACAACGAGTCAACGTGGAATGGGTGTCTTAACAACTAATCGGTTAGGTGTCATTTGGCAGCGGATTATTAGTCCACATATCCAAATCCAAGTCATTGATATGGGCCCTTATGTTGTCGGTGTGATTACAGTTAAGGATGCAAGGTTAGTTCGACGTAGCATGCTGCAACGCGTGCATGATTTGTTGAAGGCGCAGGTGAAGCCAGTCTTGTTGTTTGGCCCAACTATTTTCGCCGAAGATCTTGAAAATTGGGGTTGGTTATCTAAATCAGATTTCCCACAACAAACCTTGGGTCAAGCATGGGAACAAGATGTGTGGTGTGATTGTGGTGGGGATGTGACGGTCCTACAAAAATGTGTATTACCAGAATGGAATTCGGGTTTGTTGATTGATTTTAAGTGATAAACAAAATAAAAAGCCCATCTCTAAGGAGATGAGCTTAATCATTATTTTTCAGGAACTGAGGCCCCTAGGCTGTTCTTGAAGTGGGCTAAGGCCCAATCATGCCCATTGGGTGAAAAACTTGCCACAGCATCGGGGTGGACTGTTAATTGATAGTTCAAGTTATACCCATCAACGGCGGTGTGCAAGACGCAGATATCCGTGCATACACCAGTCAAATGTAATGAGGTAATCCCACGACTACGCAAATAATTATCCAAATTGGTGTTGGCGAAACTACTATAACGATTTTTAGGATAGATATACACATTGGAATCGTCTTGATGTTTTGCGACCCAATCAGCCAAAGGTCCGTAAAATTCACGCCCCCAAGTATTAGCTAAATTGTGGGGTGGAAATAATTTACTTTCAGGGTGAAATGGATCATTTTCTTCGTGTAAGTCAGTAGGTAGGATAACGGCATTCCCAGCTGCTAAATGCTCATCAGCAAGCGCCACAATACGATCTGCGATGGCTTGCCCAGGTTCACCACATGTTAATGCGCCATCTGTAGCAACGAAATCATTTGTATAATCAATAATCAACAGAGCTTCCATATGAAGTATTCTCCTTATTTAGGTAATGGCATCGTTGTCAACGTGACAGTTGAGAAGGCAGTTGGTGTGTCTGTAATCATTTCACGAATGCTTACTTTCCAAGTTTGGATACGGCCACCAATGTGAATTGGTGTCGCACGACCTTCAAGCACACCTTGGGAAACAGCAGCTAGATGGTGTGTTTGAATATCGACACCAACAGCGACGACATCAGTCCGATCTGCGGCCTTTAATGCTTCATTAGCGCCAAGACTAGCTGCTTCCTCGGCGATTAGGGCATTAATCCCACCGTGCACAACACCATAAGGTTGTTTCGTCTGCGCGGTGATTGGCAATGTGACCGTCACTAATTCAGCGGTCAAAATCTCTGCGTTTAAATGAAAAAATTTTGAAACAGTCATAATGTGCCTTCTTTCAACTCTTAAAGTTTATGATTTTCTCCATTTTAACCTAAAAAAGGTAAGAGACAAAAGCATAACCAGCTGTAAAATGGTAAGATAAACCTACTAACATGAAATTAGCGCTGTGAATGTAAGGAGATAAACGCATGGAAACAGTTGAATGGACACCGATTAAAGAGTATTCAGAAATTCTATTTGAACGTACTGGTAAGATTGCCAAGATTACAATGAACCGTCCGGAAAAGCGTAACGCTTTTACACCAACAACGGTTGCTGAAATGATTGATGCTTTTAGCTACAGTCGTGATGACGCTTCAATTGGCGTAATCATCCTAACTGGAGCTGGGGATGAAGCATTCTCATCTGGTGGAGACCAATCTATCCGTGGAAATGGTGGATACGTGGGACCAGACGAAATTGCACGTTTGAACGTATTGGACCTACAACGATTGATTCGTGTGATTCCAAAGCCGGTTGTGGCGATGGTTCGCGGATGGTCAGTTGGTGGTGGAAACATCTTGCAACTTGTCTGTGATCTAACAGTTGCCGCTGATAACGCTAAGTTTGGTCAAACAGGACCAATGGTTGGTTCATTTGACGCCGGTTATGGATCAGCCTACCTAGCACGTGTCGTTGGACACAAGCGTGCTAAGGAAGTATGGTTCCTAAACGAATTCTACACAGCACAAGAAGCGATGGACATGGGTTGGATTAACCGTGTTGTACCTTTGGCTGATGTTGAAACAGCTACCCTAGAATGGGCTGAAACAATGTTGAAGAAGTCTCCAACTGCCTTGCGTTTCATCAAGGCTGCTATGAACGCCGACACTGATGGTGTGGCTGGATTGCAACAATTGGCTGGGGATGCCACAATGTTGTTCTACACAACTGACGAAGGTAAGGAAGGACGTAACGCGTTCTTGGAAAAGCGGGAACCAGATTTTGATCAATTCCCTAAGTTCCCATAAACCAAATGTTGATTTAAATGGCGGGGGACCTAGTGTTCGCCGCCATTTTTAATTGGAATGATAAGGAGATCATGATGGAAAATTGGTTAGTAACACAAGTAAAACAACGACCAAGTCACATTGCCGTCAGTGATCAAACGACGGAGTTAACATTTGCACAAGTATATGAGCAGGTTGTCGAAATGGCAGAACGATTAACGGCAATTTTGGATGAAAATTCACGTGTTGCGTTGATTACGCCAAATTCACTAACCGGTTATACGATTGCACTTGCTTTGCAACAATTAGGCCGTCAAATTGTTTTGTTGAACCGTCGCTTGTCAGCTAAAGAATTACAATATCAAGTTGAACATGCTGAAATCACACAAGTGCTGCAAGATGATGACTTTATGCATGTGCTAGAACATGTCGAACAAGTGACATTTTCAGTTGTAACGCAGGCGGAACGTATACCTGCGACGTTGGTAGATAACTTTGAACCATCAGATGTAACCAGTATTATGTTCACATCTGGTACGACTGGTCGTCCTAAAGGAGTAGAACAAACTTTCGGTAATCATTATGCGTCTGCGCAAGCAACGGCCCAAAACTTTAGCCTAACAGCTGATGATACATGGCTAACGGTTGTGCCATTGTTCCATATCAGTGGTTTCTCAATCGTCATGCGTTCATTAATCTTGGGATTACGTGTTCATTTCTATGATCACTATGATCCAGCCGAGTTGAATGAGGATATTATGGCAGGTAAAGGGACGGTTATTTCAGTCGTACCAATGATGTTGAAGGGAATGTTAGCGGCGCAAGTTGATAAGTATCCAACAAGTTTCCGCCACTTTATTCTGGGTGGTGGACCAGTGACTAAGGCCGATTTAATTGCTGGGGATGCTGTTAATGCTCATATCACGCAAACGTACGGCATGACAGAAACAGCTTCGCAAATTCTAACGCTGTCTGACGCAGACGCTGTGACGAAATTGGGGACGGTTGGTAAAGCTGTTACACCCGTTAAAGTGCGTTTAACTGACGTTGACGCTCGTGGCGTAGGACGACTACAAGTGAAGTCTCCCACCATCACAGTGGGTTATCTAAATGATGATGCTAAGTACGCTGCGTCATTTGTGGATGGCTGGTTTGATACTGGTGATCAAGCAACAATGGACGCGGAAGGGTTTGTGACGATTGTTGGTCGTGAAGGCGATATGATTTCATCTGGTGGGGAAAATGTCTTCCCGGCTGAAATTGAAGAAGTCTATCAACAACACCCGGTAGTTGATGAAATTGTTGTTGTCGGTCGTGCGGATGACCGTTGGGGTGCAGTACCCGTCGCGTTCATTCGGTTAAATAAAGGACATGTATTAGACAAAAATGATTTGCGTGAATTTGGGCGCACACACTTAGCGCATTACAAAGTGCCGAAGCAATTTATGAGCTATGATAAGGAATGGCCACGTACTGCTAGTGGTAAAATTCAACGTTTCCGACTACAAGACGAAATTGAGAAACCTTAAATATTTAAGGTTCAGGCCAAAATAATAGCCGCGTTTAAGGTTCACAACTTACGATAATTATATAAATTAAAGAATAATTAACTTGTAAAGGGGTAGGGATATGGCAAAAGAGACAGTGAAGTTGTTAATTGTAGAAGACGATTACGCATTGAACGACACAATTAGTGAAACAATTAGTGGATTAGGAAGTATCACACAAGTTCACGATGGTGACGAAGGCTTGTACGAAATTGAATCTGGCGTTTACGACGCAGTTGTCTTGGATGTTATGTTGCCTGGACAAGATGGATTTACAATCTTGCGTAAGGCTAAGGAAATGTTCCCGAACCTACCAATCCTAATGTTGACGGCTAAGGGAGAGTTGGCTGACAAGATGCAAGGGTTCGACTTGGGGGCTGATGAATACATTACAAAGCCTTTCTACAAGGAAGAATTGCTTGCCCGATTGAAGACTTTGCTACGTCACACGGGTGTTCTAGGACAAGCTGGTGCGTTGGAAGTTGGAAATGTGCAAGTTTACGTTGAACAACACAAGGTGTTGGTTGACGGTAAGGAAGTAAACCTACAAGGACGTGAATTTGGTTTGTTAGTTTACTTGATGCAACACATGGGCCAAATCGTAACTAAGGATCAAATTTTTGACCGCCTATGGGGATTTGACTCAGATACATCTTTGACAGTTGTTGAAGTATACATGAGTAACTTGCGTAAGAACCTACGTAATGCAGATGCTGCGATTAACATTAAGACATTACGTAACGTTGGTTACTCATTGACTGCGCAGGCTGATTAATTATGGCTGAGCGTAAATCACAACAAACGCCAGAATATGCACCATATGTGGCGCAAAATTATGAAAATCTTCGTTTGCCACGACCATTGCAAAAGTTGCGTGAGTCATTGAGCCAACGTGAGAAGATGATGATCTTGATGGTTGTCGGTTTTACGTTGGTCTTTGCACTGATTAGTTTCTTTGCCGTGGCACAATTCAAGACGGTTATGTACCGACCAGCTGAACGCCGTGTCGAAAAGACATTTGTTCAGGTCCAACAACGGGATGGTGTTCAACCAGCGGATGTAATGGACTATACCGACGAATTAAAGGTTGCATTGAAATTGAAGCAAGACCAAGTCGAGATGAAGAAATATCGCGGTGAATGGTATTTCTTTAAGGCACATAATGATCAATTAGCCTTTTTGAACGTCACAGCACAATATCAATTGCTAGAAAAAATTTCATATCGTCTGCTATGGATTTTTGGGTTATCTGAAATTGCACTTTTGTTGATGGCGATGGCCTTAACACGAGCCAATATGCGTCCGATTTTGCGTGCTTCGCACCAACAAAAGACCTTTATTGCTGATGCGGCACATGAATTTAAGACACCGATGACAATTATGCAAAACAACTTGGAACGTATGTTGGAACATCCTAACGATACCGTGATGGATCAAGTTGAGAACATTGCCAATTCATTGACCGAAGTACGTCACTTGAATCATTTAACATCTGACCTACTGACATTAGCGCAATCTGATGCTAGTGTGCCAATGTTTGAATTTGAGGAAATGAATGTTACTGAGGTTGCGCGTGAAGTTGGGGATGTCTATAAGCTGAACGCAGTAAGCAAGGAACAAACACTAACGATTGATATGCCTGATGAATTAATGATGATCGGGGATGCCCAACGTATGCGTCAATTGTTCGTTATCTTAATTGATAATGCGCAAAAGTATGCTGGTGAAGGTGCCCATGTCACCGTATCAGGTGAACAAAAGAAAGATATGATTAAGCTAACCGTATCTGACACTGGTAAGGGTGTTACAGATGAACAAAAGAAACGCTTGTTCGATCGATTCTACCGAATTGATAAGGCGCGTTCTCGTTCAACGGGGGGACACGGTCTAGGTCTATCAATTGCGAAGTGGGTTGTACAAGGACATCACGGAACAATTAACATCACAGATACAGATCCACATGGTGTAACGTTTACGATGAACTTACCTAAAACACAAAAGAAAGTCCGCAGCTAATTAGATAGTTAATTACGATGTGACTGATATAAAAAGACGATGAACGCTCTATTGGATAGAGTACTCATCGTCTTTTTTGTGTTTAATGGTGTGTGCTAGTAAGGAAAGGATTATAGCGGTTGATGATATCGACATCATTGTATTTTCCAAAAAGGAGAATGAAGATAAATAATCCGCCAGTACATGCCGTGCCAATAATGAATGTCATAAGTTTACGAAAGAATGAGACGGGAACGCCAGTACTTTTAACATGTTTCGTTAATTCTTCAGGGAACAAAGATTGAATATCTGTTTCTAGAACACGACAAATGTCTCCCAACATATCTAGTGTGGGATAGTTGTGTCCTTTTTCCCAACGTGACACAGTTTGGCGAGTCACGAATAAAGCGTCAGCTAATTCTTGTTGGGTGAGTTGCTTGGCAACCCGTTGTTGGTATAGCGCGTCTTCAAACTTCATGTGTTCATCCTTCCAATGTGCTTATTTAATAATAATCATACTAAAAGAGGAAAAAGATGACACGCAATATTTATGTTACACGGATAATTAAATCAGCATAACCGTTGATATGATAGGGTTTCGGTTGCGTGGACTCTTCGGCGTCATTATTCTTTGTTGATGGATAATGATGTATGATTGGGACATAGGAATTAGGGAGGATGAAGCGATGAAGAAGAGAATTAGTAATGGATTTGATGAAATGGTTGCGAATTTTGGGTGGTTTGCATTGGTGTGGTTTGTGATGTGGGCGATTCAACCGGAACTTATTGCAAACCAAGAACGTTCACAAATTTTGTGGATGGGATTCTTGTTACTTGCGGTTGGTTTCTTTAAGGGATACCGTGACCAAGTTAAAAAAGATCGCGTGACAGAAGTAGATAAGTAAACGTACATAATTGAATGATTAAAATAAAACGCCAGTCGGGATAAGGTGATATCTCGGATTGGCGTTTTTATTGTGTTTGTTTAGGGGATAAATGTTCGCATGTGTAGGCAGAGCGGTAATGAAAGTGGTATGTTTATACAGATATGAAAAATTGAACAAATTGAAAATAAAGACTGATGAAAGTGAGATTTAACAGATGATTGACATGTGGTCAGATGAAAAAATCGAGTCGTTCAGAGCGACGTTATTAGCGTGGTATGACGCAGAAGGGCGTGACCAATTACCATGGCGTAAAGACCAAGAACCATATCACATTTGGGTGTCAGAAATTATGCTGCAACAGACCCAAGTGAACACCGTGATCCCTTACTATGAACGTTTTATGGGGATGTTTCCAACTGTGCAAGATTTAGCAGCTGCACCAGAACAAGCCTTGTTAAAGGCGTGGGAAGGACTAGGTTACTACTCACGTGTACGTAATATGCAAAAAGCAGCACAACAAATTGTGGACGATCATGCTGGTGTTTGGCCAGATGATATGAAAGGGTTGTTAGATTTGAAGGGGATTGGCCCTTATACTGCCGCAGCTGTGGCAAGTATTTCGTTCAAAGAACCTGTTGCCGCAATTGATGGAAATGCCTTCCGTGTTTATGCACGTTTGTTTAAAATCGATGCTGATGTTGCCCAACCCAAGACGCGTAATTTGTTCTTTGAGTTAGGAAATAAATTAATTGATCCAGTTCGTCCCGGTGATTTTAACCAAGCTATTATGGACTTGGGGTCATCATTTATGTCTGCGAAGAACTATGATTCAGAAAATTCACCAGTTAAAGCCTTCAATGCGTCTTATGAAGATGGGACAGAAGATTTCTACCCGGTAAAATCAAAGGCTAAAAAAGCGAAGCCAATTACATACTTCGCAGTATCTGTTAAATCACCCGAAGGATTTCTGTGGGAACAACGACCAGAAAATGGCTTGTTAGCTAACTTTTGGACGATGCCACTGTACAACTTGAATGAATTTATTGGGGATACTGATGCGAAGTGGACCATTGAGGAAATGATTACGGCGACTGAAGCACGTATTCTGGCAGATTATGGTGTTCAAGTGACACTTGAAGCAGTAGAAGGTAAGCCAGTCACGCACATTTACACGCATCAAAAATGGACAGTGACAATTTTAACGGGTCACATCACAGAAACACCCGAATTGAGTCGCGGTGTTTGGCGCGAACAAGAATTGTTGATGGCAGATCCACAACCGAAAATTCAAGAAAAAATCTGGCAGAAAATGGCGAAGTAAAAAACGCCCTCGATGCCTTAGTTATCGTACTCTTGAGCGTTAGATTCAATCGGCGTAAGTGTTGAATTTATAGGCGTTTTAGGGTATTCTTTTATTATTGGAACCAGTATGGAGAAATGATATGAATCCTCAAGAATTTGCGGCGGCATTACGCGAACACGGTGTTGTTTTGAACGACACACAACTGATGCAATATGAAAAATATTACGAACGTTTGGTAGCAGTTAACGAACATATGAATTTGACAGCTATCACGGACCGTGATGATGTCTATTTGAAGCATTTCTATGATTCATTGACGCTTGCTTTTGCTTACCCAGCATTACAAACAGAACCATTGAAGATGGTCGATGTTGGGGCAGGAGCGGGATTCCCGTCAATTCCATTGAAAATTGCTTTTCCTAATTTGAAAATTACCATCATCGATGCGTTGAACAAGCGTATTAAGTTCTTGGCTGACTTAGTTGATGAATTGGAACTAGATAACGTTACAGTAACACACGCTCGTGCTGAAGAATTCGGTCAAAAGAGTAGCGCATTCCGTGAAACTTTTGATGTGGCTACTGCCCGCGCCTTAGCGCGTTTGAATGTCTTGGGAGAGCTTACACTACCACTTGTTGAAGTGGGTGGTGCATTGCTAGCCATGAAGGGTAGTCAAGCAGACGAAGAACTTCAAGAAGCCAACAAGGCGATCACAACACTTGGTGGAAAGATCGGTGAACAAATCGATGTGACTTTGCCAAATGGTGATCCTCGTGCAGTTATTGTGATTAACAAGGTTAAGCCAACACCGAAGAAGTATCCACGTAAGCCGGGCGATCCAGTCCGCAAGCCATTGTAGGAAGGGGAATAACATGGGACACGTTATTGCATTAGCAAACCAAAAGGGTGGCGTTGGTAAGACAACGACTACTGTTAACCTAGGAGCCTCATTGGCGAGCCTAGGAAAGAAAGTTTTGATCATCGACACAGATGCGCAAGGTAATGCGACATCAGGTTCTGGTGTACACAAGTCATCAATCGAAAAGGACGTTTATGACGTATTGGTTCAAAACGAGCCAATCAAGAACACAATCGTACCAACTTCACACGAAGGACTTGAAATTGTACCAGCAACAATTCGTTTGGCTGGCGCAGAACTAGAATTGGCCCCAGTAATGGCTCGTGAATTGCGTTTGAAGAATGCGATTGCTGACATTGATGGCGACTATGACTACATTTTGATCGACAATCCACCTTCACTTGGATTGGTCACTATCAACACATTTTCAGCTGCGGATGCCATCTTGATTCCAGTTCAAGCCGAATATTATGCGCTTGAAGGTTTGGGTCAATTGATGAACAACATGAAGTTGGTTAAGCAACACTTTAACCCTGACTTGGAAGTTGAAGGAGTCTTGTTGACAATGGTTGATGGACGTACAAACCTATCAACTGAAGTTGTAAACAATGTTCGTGAATACTTTGGTAGCGAAGTGTACCAAACAACTATTCCACGTAATGTGCGTCTTTCAGAAGCACCTTCACACGGAATGGCCATTATGGACTACGATCCAAAGTCAAAGGGTGCAGAAGTGTACATGAATTTGGCGAAGGAGGTCTTAGCGGCCCATGGTGAATAAGAAGAAGTCTGGTCTAGGAACAGTTGGTGGTCTTGATGCTTTGTTCGGTGAACAAAACGTCGATACATCATCAATTGAAGTCCAAGCACCAACGCAAGCTGCTGCACCGGTTGACGGCGAAGCAGTTATCGAATTGAGCTTGGGACAAATTGTTACTAACCCATTCCAACCACGTCGTATTTTTGATGAAGCTGCCTTGGCTGATTTGGCTGCTTCAATTACAGAAAATGGGGTTTTGCAACCAATCATTGTTCGTCCAACTGAAGATTCAAAGAAATTTGAAATCTTGGCTGGTGAACGTCGTTGGCGTGCCTCTAAGCTAGCTGAACAAACAGTTGTGCCAGCAATCATTCGTAATCTTGATGATCAACAAATGATGCAAGCAGCAATCTTGGAAAACTTGCAACGTGAAGATTTGACACCGTTGGAAGAAGCTCAAGCTTACCGCGACATGATGGATGTGATGAACTTGACGCAAGCTGAAGTCGCTAAGCGTTTGGGTAAGGCGCGTTCAGCCGTGGCTAACTTGTTGCGTCTGTTGACATTGCCAGATGTTGTAAAAGACTTGGTCAATGATGGTTCGCTATCAATGGGACAAGCGCGTACATTGCTAGGACTACGTAACAAGCGCCGTATTCCTGGTGTTGCCAAGCGTGTCGTTGACGAAGGATTAACTGTTCGTCAATTGGAACAATTGGTTAACAAGATGAACGAACAAGGTGATGAAACTAAGCCAACAGCCGTACCATCAGCATACTTAACAGCGACACAAAATGTGTTGGAAGAAAAGTTTGGCACAAAGGTTAACGTGACACGTAACCAACGTGGTGCTGGAAAGATCGAAATTTCATATTTGTCAGATGATGACTTGGCCCGCATTTTTGAAGTGTTGGACTTGTCATTGGATGACATGTAAGAGGTTTAGACATGTACGCATTAGGTGACATCGTTGAAATGAAGAAGCCGCACCCATGTGGCGCTAATGCTTGGTTGATTACGCGTATTGGGGCGGATATGAAGATTGAGTGTCAAAATTGCCATCACACGTTGATGATGACACGACACGATTTTAATAAGCGATTTAAAAAAGTCTTGCAAGCAGCTAACGCTGATGCAAATGAATAGAAAAAGAGGAAGACAATATGGCATTGACTGCTGGGATTGTTGGACTACCTAACGTAGGTAAGTCAACACTATTTAACGCGATCACTAAGGCTGGGGCTGAAATGGCCAACTACCCATTCGCGACAATCGAACCAAACGTGGGGATGGTTGAAGTGCCAGATGATCGTTTGGCACGTATCCAAGAATTGGTACCTGCTGAAAAGCTAGTACCAACTACTTTCGAATTTACTGACATTGCGGGAATCGTTAAGGGTGCATCAAAGGGTGAAGGACTTGGAAACAAGTTCTTGGAAAACATCCGTCAAGTTAACGCCATCGTTCACGTTGTGCGTGCTTTTGATGATGATGACATCACTCACGTGTCTGGAAACGTTGATCCTTTGGATGACATCGAAACAATCAACACAGAATTGATTTTGGCTGACCTTGAAGCGGTTGATAAGCGTTTCTCAAAGGTTGAAAAGCTTGCTAAGAAGGGTGACAAGGCCTCAGTTGCTGAATTCGCCGTTTTGAACAAGATCAAGCCTGCGCTTGAAGCTGAAAAGCCAGTTCGTTCATTGGACTTTGATGATGAAGAACAAGCCGTTGTACAAGGATTGTTCTTGTTGACTTCAAAGCCAGTTCTTTACGTCGCTAACGTGGCTGAAGATGACATGGCTGATCCAGAAGCTGGAACATACTACCAACAAATCGCTGAATACGCTGCGCAAGAAAACGCGCAAGTAATCGGAATTTCAGCTCGTGCCGAAGAAGAAATCGCCGAAATGGATGATGAAGACAAGGCCGAATTCATGGAATTGCAAGGAATTACAGAACCAGGATTGAACCGTTTGATCCGTTCTGCATACCACTTGTTGGACTTGCGTACTTACTTCACTGCTGGTGGTAAGGAAACACGCGCTTGGACTTTCCGTGCTGGAATGAAGGCACCACAAACTGCTGGTGTTATTCACTCTGACTTCGAACGTGGATTTATCCGTGCGGAAACAGTTGCCTTTGCTGACTTGGACGAATACGGTTCAATGAAGGCAGTTAAGGAAGCTGGGAAGCGTCGTTCAGAAGGTAAGGAATACGTGGTACAAGACGGGGACATCATGGAGTTCTTGTTCAACGTTTAATCGAGTAGGATGTTAAGGGGAAAAGACATGGAAGAAACAACAGAAGTAAGCTACCCGCTACAAACGCGTGCAGACTTTGCTGCGTCAGGGCTATCAAAGCGTAACCAAGATTTTATCTGGGACGTACAAAACCAAGCAACTGAAGCACAACGTAATGCTGGTTTGGTTGCACAAGTACAAAAGGAATTGTTGGCTGGTCAAAAGACAGGACAAACTGCTCGTCAAATTTTTGGGACACCACAACAAGCACTTGGTTTGGAAACGAAGAAGGCACAAGCAAATGCGCCTGAACGTGGCTACGCCTCATACGGATTCTGGCCAATCGCTATCGATAACGCCTTGGTATTCTTCGGAATGTTTACAGGTATGTTTGGATTGATGCTGTTGTTCAGTGGACAACAAATGCTTGCTGATGGACAACAAAACACAGGATCATTCGGATTGACTGCATTGATCTTGACTGCTGTATCAGGTGGATTGTTCTTTGGTGCATGGTCAATGATCGTTGCGCCACGTCAAGATGGTTCACAACGCAGCATGTGGTTCCGTCTAGCGGCAACAATTATCTTGTTTAGTGCATGGTTCTTGGCATACATGAGTTTCGCCTTTATCCCACTTGCCATTAACCCAATCCTTGATGGTTGGATTTACCTAGCGTTGGCTGGGTTGACATACTTTGGATTCCGCCGCTGGCGTCAAGCTACAGGTATTCAAGGTGGTTTCTTGGGAGGAAACCAACGCCGTCGCTAATTTCTACATGAGTAGGTTGAGAGGAGAATGCAATGAAAATTTTGATTGTTGATGATGACCAAGAAATTGCTGAATTGCTAGAGATTTACGTTAAAAACGAAGGCTATGATCCAATCACCGCTGGTGATGGAAAAGATGCATTGAAGAAGTTGCGCACGAACCCCGACGTTGGTTTGGTTGTTTTGGACATCATGATGCCTGAAATGAACGGAACTGAAGTTGTGAAGGAAATCCGTAAGGATAACGGTGTGCCAATCTTGATGTTGTCAGCTAAGTCTGGCGCAATGGATAAGATTCAAGGGTTGATTACAGGGGCTGATGACTATGTCACTAAGCCTTTCAATCCATTGGAAGTTATGGCGCGTATTAAAGCGCTATTGCGTCGTTCACAAAATGTTATTCAACAAGATACACCGGAAGTGTTGGATGTAGGCCCAATCACAATTAACAAGGATAGTCACGAAGTAAAGACATCAGAAGGTGTTGATATTAACTTGACTGCTTTGGAATTTGGGATTTTATACCTACTTGCGTCACACCCAAACCGTGTGTTTAGTGCAGATGATATTTTCGAACGTGTTTGGCAACAAGAATCTGTCGTGTCTGCTAAGACCGTCATGGTTCACGTGTCACACTTGCGTGACAAGTTGGAAGAAGCAACTGGGGGTAACCAAGTTGTGCAAACAGTTTGGGGTGTCGGTTACAAGATTGAAGTCTTGTAATTCACCGGATTAAGTATGAGATATATAAAGGAGTAGGGCATGAAACCTAAAGCTTGGAGTTGGCTGTTGTTTGGCATAAAGAGTGTGGTTTCAGCCCTCTTTTTTGTGTTCAGCGCATTTGGAATTGCGGCAGTGTTAAATATGCTGCAAATTGAGGTGTCACCAGTTATTTGGAGCGTAGTCGCTTTGATTAACGTGATTGGTTGGATTTTCTCATTGATACATTTCTACGAACAAATGATGTTGGCCTACCTAACTAACTTGATTCGCCAATTGGAGAATCAAGTAACGAAGGTGGACGGACAATATACGGTTCCTAATATGCATTGGGGACACCGATTGAACCCAATGGCTCATGGTGTTGTACGTCTATTTAAGACCGCGCAACAAGCAATGCAAGAACAACGTAATATTGAACGTTCAAAGGACGAGATGATTACCAATGTGTCGCATGATTTGCGTACACCACTAACATCAATCCTAGGATACTTGGGCTTGATTGTGCCGGATGAAACACCAATTGATTCTAAGCAAGCCAAGACGTACGCCAAGACGGCTTATCACAAGGCTGAACAAATGAAGTCGTTGGTTGAAGATTTGTTTGATTACACGCAAGTGCAACAAGTAGACTTTAAGTTACGTTGGGCGCCAATGGATTTGGGTGCGATGCTAGAACAATTGGCCGTATCATATGAACTAGAAGCGAAAGAGCATGGCATGGTCATCTCAACGATTACTGCGGCTAAGCGAATTGAAATGATTGGTGATTCAGATCGACTAGCACGTGTGTTCATGAACTTAATTAGTAATGCTTTAAAGTATGGTGATGGCGCAACCTTTATTCGTCTATCTGCAAAGGTGGATGAATTGGCCAATGTCGTTGAAGTACGTATTACGAATAATGGGGTTAAAATCCCAGAAGAAGCAGTGGCACGTTTGTTTGATCGTTTCTATCGTGTTGAAAGTTCACGTAACTTAGGAACGGGTGGAACTGGACTTGGGCTAGCTATCGTGCAAAGTGTCATTGATGCTCATAATGGAACGGTGAATGTTGAATCAACTGATGAAATGACAAGTTTCATTGTGCGTCTACCACTGCTATCAGAAGAAGATATTATTGAAGAATAAACAGACCTCAGGGTCTATACATATGTTATTTACGGGAGGGGTTAAAAGATGAGACAAAATGTATTTGCGATTAATCGTCAAGTTAAAGCGCGTGCCTTAGATGCACTATCAGGGAATTTTTTCTCAGTGTTGAAGGTTTTCGTTGTACCAACTGTGTTGTACATGGCAATTGCAGCAATTGGAAATGACTTCTTGTCATCTGCGACAGCAATTGTATACGGCATGTTGGCGTTAGGGTTCTTCCCACATGCCAGCACGTTAATGGCATTGCAAGAGCGTGATGCTAATGAAGCGCGTGCGTATGCCAAGAGTTGGTCATGGTTGGCCTTGTTTAAGGTCTGGGCTAACCGACTAAACATGGGAGTTGATTACTTAGTCTTTACCACTGTATTGACGGTCTTTGGGATTGGATCATTATTTGGTGTCCTAATTCCAGCCGTGTTGGTGGGAACATTCTTGGATGGGTTCACATTCATTGGTATTATTGCCTCAGGCGTTATTATGATGAGCTGGGTTGTGATTGCGGTTTGGGTGAGTTTGAAGTTAGGCTTGAATGACTTTGTCTTCGCCGATGCAATCTTTGGTGACATGTCTGCTACTGCTTTCAACGACGTTAACTTTGCAAAGATGACCATGCTAGAACGATTAGGGGCAATCATTCGTACAAGCTGGACGTTGATGACATGGAGCGTGTTCTGGCGTTATGTTTGGTTAGGCTTAACATTACTAGGTTGGTTCATTTTAGGAGCAGTTACCCTAGGGCTAGGATTGTTATTCGCTGTACCATATGCTTTGATGGCCTATGTGGCTTTCTACGAACAAGTCGTGAGTGAAAAGTATGGACAATTCTCAGAAGAAGAATCAGTCGTTACCATTAGCACACGTGTGTTAGATGAACAATAACATTGAATGGCATACAAAAAGAGCCGCTAGCAATCGCTAGCGGCTCTTTTATTTGGTTTTAGATTATTAGTCCATACCAACCATCAAACGCTTGATACGAGGTACCATGAAGACTAGGACGATTCCTAGTGCGATTGAAGTTAGTCCGAAGTATAGGAAGTATGAAACTTCGTTTTCGGGGTTGTATAGACGAACTAGTTGCGCGTTCAAAGCTGAACCAGCAGCATTAGCCAAGAACCATAGTGACATCATTTGTGACATGAAGGCCTTTGGTGCCAAACGAGAAGTGATTGACAATCCAACTGGTGAGATCAACATTTCACCGATGATAACCAATGCCCATGAACCGATTAGCCACCAAGGTGACACAGTAACATTAGTTCCAAACAATGCTCCTGGCAATGACATCAATAGGAATGATGATCCAGCGAACATCAAACCAACGGCGAACTTAAGTGGTGCAGAAGGTTGACTCTTTCCCCACTTAGTCCACAACCAAGCAAAGAATGGTGTGTACAACATAATGAACAATGGGTTCAATGATTGGAACATCGCTGGTGAAACGAAACCAGGCATTCCAGCGTAGTTAACACGTTCGGCAGCGAAAGTTGCTAGAACGATTGATCCTTGTTCTTCAATTGCCCAGAACAAGATTGCGGCGATAAATAGTGGGATGTAAGCCCACACACGTGAACGTTCTTCAGATGTAACCTTTGCACTCGTACTCATTGTAATGAAGTATGAGATTGGCAAAAGCAACGCGATAATTGTTAGTAGGTTAATAAATGATTCAATAGAAGTCCAACCCATCAAGAACATCAAAACCAAGACAAGTGCGAAGACAACGGCTCCAATAACAAACTTACTTACTAGAGGACGAACTTCTTCAGGTTGAATTGGGTTTGGTGCGTAGAATGATTCGGCAGGAATATCCTTCTTACCACGGTGTAGTTGAATCAATCCAAGGAACATTCCAATTGCGGCCAATGAGAAGGCTGCGTGGAAGCCGTAGCTACCTTGTGTCCACCCAACTGAAAATGGCGCGATAAATGATCCAAGGTTAATTCCGAAGACGAAGATTGAGAACCCTGAGTCACGACGCATGTCGTTACCCTTATATAGGGTACCAACCATTGAAGATACGTTAGGCTTTAGCAAACCAGTACCTAGAATGATTAGGGCCATTGATGAGAACAGTGTTAGTGCTGCTCCTGGCATGGCCAACATAATGTGACCAGCCATAATCAATAGTCCACCACCGAAGACGGTCTTGTATTCACCTAAGATACGATCGGCAACGAATCCTCCGATAACACTTGATAGGTAAACAAGTGAGGCGTAGATCGCCATAATTGATGCGGCTGTTGCACGGTCAATATCAAGTTGACCGTTGTCAATCAAGCTCCAGATGTAGTAAAGCAAGATCGCACGCATACCGTAGTAACTAAAACGTTCCCACAATTCTGTTTGGAATAGTGTCTTTAGACCAACTGGTTGGCCAAAGAAGGTACGTTCTTTTTGCGGTTTTTTATCAACCGGGCTGTTTGTAGTACTCATAATTGCATTCCCCCAAAAGTCTAATTCTCATTTAATATGCTCTTTTATGATATTATGATTAGATAATATTAATAATTCTATAACAGGAGTTGTTAAAGTACAAGTTTAAATGGGACGTAATAAGGGAAAAAACATTCAATTTGAGAGGAAACCTGACATGAGTAGCGTGGGATTTATCAGTGATTTGCATTTAGATATTAATAAAATAAGTGATGTTGAAGCAAAAATGACATTAATGCAAGTGATTACCGACAAACAATTAGATTTTTTAGTGTTGGTTGGTGATACTTACAACAATTTTCAACGGACTGAAGCACTTGTCCAAGAGTTAAATGAGAAATTGGTTGGTGAGACACGAATATTCTTCATTTCTGGGAATCATGATATGGCTCGTGGGGTTGATGAAGTTACTATAGAAGAAAGTCATCCTAACTACCTACATAAAAGCTGGTTTGATGTACCGAACTCAGATATTAGAGTCGTTGGCCATAATGGTTGGTACGATTATACATGGGCGCCACAAGTAACCAATGAAGAAGCGAGTGCTTTTCATCATGGTCTATATTTTGATCGTGTGATTCCACAAAAGGAAACTGACATTGAACGTACTGATCGTGCATTAGTAGAAATGCAGACTTTATTTACACAAGCGCAATTAGATAAGAAACAAATTGTGTTTGCGACGCACTTTGTTCCTATTAAAGACGATTTACATGCAGGCAAGGATCCGCGTATTGGGTTGGTGAATGCCATTATGGGGTCAAAACGAATTGGTGAACTAATTCAATCACAGGAAAATGTTGTAGCGGTTGTGTTTGGACACCAACATGTGAACCCACCAATTCGTTATTATGGGGATGTACCTTACGCAAATGTGGCGCTTGGCATCAAAAAAAGGCGCCAAGAATGGCTTAAATCAGACTTATTAAGTGCAATTGAAGAAAAAATGTACATTTTTTCCAAATAGTGTTGACACTTTTAGCAAAACTCTGTATAGTATTATTTTGTTGAGGCGCACCAAGTGCTCAACACCTTATAATTATGGGGGTTTAGCGAAGTCTGGTCAAACGCGGTGGACTGTAAATCCATTCCTTCGGGTTCATAGGTTCGAATCCTATAGCCCCCATTTATCATTGGGATATGGCCAAGTGGTAAGGCATCGGTTTTTGGTACCGTGCATCGCTGGTTCGAATCCAGCTATCCCAGCTAATGAAGCCGGTAGACATTTGTCTATCGGCTTTTCTGTTGCTCAAAAATGTAATTGGCTAAAATGCCAGTGAATACTAGGTGAGAAAAAACAGAAAAGTAGAGAAATAATTCTGCGTAATCAAATTGGTTTGGATCATAAATGTGTCTCAAAAAGCGCTTTAGCGCCTCTAAATGAGATGTTTTTACTGGTTTTCAGCTGATTTACAAAAAAATCTCTTTTTTTCAACTTTTTTTGGCAAAAAGGGTTGCAATCAGTTGGTACGATTGGTATTATAAAAAAGTTGATTGAGGGGGTTTAGCGAAGTCTGGTCAAACGCGGTGGACTGTAAATCCATTCCTTCGGGTTCATAGGTTCGAATCCTATAGCCCCCATTTATCATTGGGATATGGCCAAGTGGTAAGGCATCGGTTTTTGGTACCGTGCATCGCTGGTTCGAATCCAGCTATCCCAGCTAAAAAAGTCGGTGAGCGATTACGCTTGCCGGCTTTTTATTTTGTTTTTAAAAGATTTTTTGATACCATAATAGGTACGAAAAACAGAGGAGCAGGTGTATGAGTACAATTAGTCAGATTAAAAAGCGTGGGAAAGAATTTGTTCGTGGGAGATCCTTCCCGATTGCGTTTAACCTAGTATTTCTTGCTTTGATCGTTGAATTAGTGATGAGCATGATGGTCAATGGTAGTGGACGTATGAATTGGATACGTGGTGTCGCTGCTGGGGATATCGTTGCTAGTGTTGGTGAGATTCGTTCATTATTGTTGGCTTTGTTAGGAATGCAATTAGTTATCGACATCGTCTTGGGTGTCTTTATGATTGGAGCTGGTTGGGCGTTCGTACAATGGCGTGTAACTAACACACCACCTAAGAACCAATACCGTGCAAGTTTACGCTTCTGGCGTAAGGATGTTGTGATGGATAGTGTTGTGTTGATCGCAGTGCGTTTATTCTTCTTAACATTGTGGACGATGTTGCTAGTGGTACCAGGAATCATTAAGCAGTATTCATACTCACAAGCAACTTTCTTATACGCTGAAGACGTTGCTGCTGGACGTCAAATAAAGTCGGCTGGTGCTTACTTGAAAGCTTCTGCGCAATTGATGCGTGGACATAAGATGGAATTGTTTGCATTGCAACTAAGTTTCATTGGTTGGTTTATCTTGGACCTACTAACAATGAAGATGTCTTCATTGTACTCTCGTCCATATTACACAGCCGCAACTGCTGAATTCTTCCTAGCATTGCGTGTTCAAAAGCAAGTCAATGATGACAAGCAATAAAATGACGGAGCAAGAGTTACAGACATTAGTTGAAACGATTTCAACTAATGAGTTCAAGCGTCCGTTTAAACACCAAGCACGCTTTAACACACGTTTACGAACGACGGGTGGTCGCTACCTATTACGTAGTCATGATATTGAAATTAATCCCTTGATGTTAACCGAGTTTGATCAAGAAAATCTCATTGGCGTTATTCGACATGAATTAGTGCATTATCATCTGCATGTAAATGGTCTGCCACACCAGCACCGTGACGCTGCCTTTAAACAACTGCTAGCTGAAGTGGGTGGTGCTCGGTATGCGCCGGTTACATCAAAGCGCCAAGTAAACTATATTTATGAATGTCCGAATGGTCATCGCATGGAACGACAACGCCAAGTGAATACGAAGCGTTACGTCTGTGGTAAGTGTCGTGGACGCCTTCATGAAGTTACGCTTGTCAAAGAATAATAAACGTGATATCCTTTACTGGTTAATTAACCGGTAAAGGAGTTTTTTGTATGGCAACCGAATCAGCAAAACAAATTGATGATTTTCTAAATCATGTCCGCATGTTAGCGGAGAATCAACGAGAAATTCTAATCTGTGATCGTTCAGATGCGAATGTGACCACAACACAGGGACACGTCTTGATGTTGTTGGCACAACAAGGACCACAAACGAACACAGCTTTGGCCCAAGCCCTGCAAGTATCTCCAGCAGCAATTACTAAGGCGATGAAAGTATTGCAAAACGATGATGAACCCATGGTGGCGCAAATTCCAGATGAAAATGACTTACGTGTAACCCGTTGGTCACTAACACAACGGGGGATTACGTTAGCCTCAGCACACGCCCAAGAACATCGTGATACCTTGGCGGAATACGATGCAGTCTTGGCAGACTTTAATGAAGAACAACAAGCCGTAATTGGTGAATTTTTAACAGCGATGACAAGTCGTCTGGATGGGGGACAAATGCATGGAAAATAAGCGTTCTAAAGTATTGTTATGGATTCCGACGATTCTAGTGATTGGTTTAATTGTGACTGTGATTTACCAAGGACTACAACAAAATAAAACAACTCAGACCGATGATAAGTTGACGGTGATTACCAGCTTGAACAGCTATGGTGATATTGCGGAAGCTGTCTTGGGTGATGCTGGTTCAGTTACCAGTGTGATTGCGAATCCAGATGTAGACCCGCATGATTTCGAACCAACACCAAATACAGCTAAGCAATATGATCAAGCCGATGTCATCATTTCAAATGGTGGTGGTTTGGATGCTTGGAGCGAAAAGTTTGCTAAGGCGAACCAACAAGCGAAGAGCATCAGCATTAGTACGCTGTACAACTACCACGAAGGTGATAACGAACATTTCTGGTATGAACCAGATTTGGTTGAGAAGTTAACGAAGGAATTGGTCAAGACATATAGTGATCTTGCCCCTGACCATCGTCGTACATTTGAAGATAATGCACGTAAGTACTTGGCTAAGATGGATAAAGTGACGACGTTGCGTGAGGAATTAACGAAGCAACTAAAGGGACAAGCAGTACTAACAACGGAACCCATTTTTGATCCATGGCTTAAAGCGATGGGGGTAAAAGTATTAGTGCCTGAATTTGCCTTTGCTGTTGAAGAAGGGCAAGACCCAACGCCAGCATCAATTAAGGCTTGGGGAGATGCAGCCAAGCAACACAAAGCGGCTGCGGTGATTCAAAATACACAAGCAACAAGTCAATTGGTTGACCAATCTGTTAAGGCGGCTAAAGATGCGGGTATGCCAATTGTGCAAGTATCAGAAACGAAGCCAGCTGACGTCAATTACATTGACTGGCAATATCAACAATTAGAGGCTTTGAAGAAAGCGGTGAAATAAATGGTAGTGGTAAAAGGAGCAGGTGTCGGGATTGCTTTTGGTGATCGCTGGCTATACCGAGAAGTAGATTTTGAATTACGTAAGAAGCGTGTCTTAGCTGTTGTTGGGGACAACGGGACTGGGAAGACAACGTTGATTCGTGCTTTGTTGGGACAACAACAAATTACGGCGGGAGAATTAATCTGGGAAACAAGTGATAACGTTGTTCGTTATGTCCCACAAGAACGTCCAGATGCGCAAAACTTCCCGTTACAAATTGCGGATTTTGTGGCGTTGAGTAATGATCAAGGTTGGCGTCCTTGGATGACCCAAGCAGAAAAAGCGCACTTGGCACACATTCTAGAAGATACCAATCTAACGAAGTTAGCTAAGCAACGCATCGATTTGGCTTCTGGTGGTGAACGTCAACGTGCCTACTTGGCACAAGCGTTACTAGCCGATCCGGATGTTTTAATTTTGGATGAAGCAACGGCTAATCTAGATAATGTCGCTAAGTTTGAACTGATGGATGTTGTCCGTCATTATCGTGATCACCATGATTTGAGTATTGTGATGATTAGCCACGATTTGGACATCATTCAAAAGTATGCGGATGATTACTTGTTACTGCGTCCTGATAGTAGTGAATTTGGATCAGTCGCAGAGTTAGATATTCATAAGTTAGAAATGGGGAAGAACAATCATGTTTAGTTATCCATTTATGCAAAATGCGTTTTTCGTAGGTACATTGATCGCTGTCGTCAGTGGTTTCGTAGGTGTCTTTGTGGTTGCGCGCCACTTGTCTTTCTTGGCCCATACACTTAGTGAAATTGGTTTCGCGGGTGCCGCCTTCGGTTTATTTATGGGATGGTCTCCTTTGTGGGGAATGCTGCTATTCACAATTCTAGCTGCCACAACAATTGGTGAACTAGGGATTCAAGAAAAGCGTGCTGAATCATTGATTTCAGCGGTAAGTGCCGTAGCGATTGGGCTGGGGATTGCTTTCCTGGCGTTATCCCAAAAGAATGCGAGTGCGGCCACAAGTATCCTCTTTGGATCAATCTTTAGTATTAGTACTGAAAATATTATCCAAGTTGTTTTGTTGGCAGGTGGTGTCTTAGTTGTCGGACTAGCTTTGTTCCGACCATTACGTCATTTCGCCTTTGATTATCAAACAGCACGTTTCAGTGTGAAACACATTGTCGGAATTGAAGTGGTGTTCCTTGTTTTGATGGCCACAACCGTGGCAGTATCATCACAAATTGTGGGATCATTGTTAATCTTCATTCTAATGACGCTACCAGCTAGTTCTGCAATGCGTATTGGACGTACTGTTTGGCAAATGCTTGGCTATGCCATTCTATTCGCCTTGGCAGGTGTCTGGTCTGCGCTAGTCTTGTCATTTTGGACGAACTTACCAGTTTCATTCTTTATTGCGATTATTGAAGCGGGTATCTACTTTGTGACACTTGCGTTGACACAAAAGAACCGTAAATAATGCGTTAAGTTAAAAGCCGACCCATTTTCTTGGTTAAAAGAAAGTGGGTCGGCTTTTCTGTCTATATTTAATGGGATAGCTAAATTTATAACTTCTTAAATTGCGTGATAATCAAAATAATCAGATATACAACACCAACTAATCCAGTGAAGAGATTCCAATACCATTCGAAGTTAATTGTGGTTGTTTGCAGCGGAAATAATTTGATTAAATTTGTGACTAGCAAAATGGAAATAATGTATGGGACAATTTTCATACTTCACCTCAGGTTTGAATTAAGTTGTGCATTTTACACAACTATGTTTATGTAACTGTTCGAGAATTAAGCTATACATCAAAAATAGACCAATTTATGTCTTGTTGCAACCAAACATGTTTATTTAAGAAGATGATATGGGGTATTCCTGTAGCTAAGGCGACAAGCCACTATGTTTCTGATAGAATGAATTTAATACCGAAAAAAATAAAAGGATGTACTGAAAATATGTTAACAGTGTCAAATGTGTCAGTCGTATTTACTGGTAAGAAGTTGTACGAAGACGTTAATTTACAATTTACAAACCGTAACACTTACGGAATTATTGGAGCCAATGGAGCCGGAAAGTCAACTTTCTTGAAGGTTTTGGAAGGTAAGATCCAACCAACTACAGGAACTGTTTCAATGGGTCCTAACGAACGTATGTCATCATTGGTACAAGATCACTTTGCTTTTGATGATCTAACAGTGATGGAAACTGTTATGCGTGGATACAAGGAATTGTTCGACGTTAAGTCTGAAATGGACGCCATATACGCAAAGCCAGACTTCAGCGATGAAGATGGTATCCGTGCCGGTGAATTGTCAGCTAAGTTTGACGATATGAACGGTTGGACTGCGGAAGCAGACGCCGCACAATTGTTGCAAGGGTTGGGGATCTCAACTGAACAACAAAACACTTTGATGGGTGACTTGCCTGAAACAACTAAGGTTAAGGCCTTGTTGGCACAAGCATTGTTTGGTAACCCTGACATCTTGATCTTGGACGAACCGACTAACGGTTTGGATTCAAAGACAATTGCATGGTTGGAAGACTTCTTGGCAGACTACGAAAACACTGTTTTGGTTGTTTCCCACGACCGTCACTTCTTGAACGCTGTTTCAACTATGACTTTGGACGTTGACTACGGAAAGATCACAGAATTCGTTGGAAACTACGACTTCTGGAAGGAATCTTCAGAATTGGCTGCGCGTTTGCAAGGGCAACAAAACGCCAAGAAGGAAGAACAAATCAAGCAATTGCAAGAATTCGTTGCGCGTTTCTCAGCGAACGCTTCAAAGTCTAAGCAAGCGACTGCTCGTAAGAAGCAACTTGAAAAGATTACATTGGATGACATCCAACCTTCAACTCGTAAGTACCCATTCATCAACTTCGAAATCACTCGTGAAATCGGAAACGACATGGTGCGTGTTGAAAACGTCTCAAAGACAGTTGATGGTGTGAAGTTGCTTAACAACGTTAGCTTCACTTTGGCACCAAACGAAAAGACTTTGATCATGGCCGAAAACGACGTTGCCGCTACTGCGATGATGGACATCTTGGCTGGTGTATCAGAACCTGATGAAGGATCAGTTGTTTGGGGAGTGACAACTTCTCACGACTACCTAGCTAAGGACATGGGACAAAACTTCCCTAAGCCTGAAATGTTCATCTTGGACTTCTTGCGTGACTTCGCTGCTAAGGGTGAAGACGACAACACATTCCTACGTGGATTGTTGGGACGTATGTTGTTTAAGGGAGAAGATGCCGAAAAGACTTTGGACGTTTTGTCTGGGGGAGAAAAGGTTCGTGTTATGTTCTCTAAGCTAATGTTGACTAAGCCAAACGTGTTGGTATTGGATGACCCTACTAACCACTTGGACTTGGAATCAATCACGGCATTGAACGATGGTTTGATCGACTTCAAGGGTGGAATCGCCTTTACGTCTCACGACCGTACATTTGCGCAAACAATTGCTGACCACATTGTCGTGCTTGGTAACGAAGGTGTTATCGAACGTGCCGACACTAACTTCGAAGAATTCATGGCTAACCCATCAGTTATCGAAGCAATGGAAAAGCAAAACATTGTTTTGTAATCTAAATTAATAACAATAAAAGTCAGAAATCATAGTGATATGGTTTCTGGCTTTTTCTGTTAAAATAGAAATCACAAAAGTGATAAATGAGGTGCTTAACATGGCAAAGAAAACGAAAGTGAAGAAGATTCTAGTTGAACAGATTTTGGATAAGGCTAAGATTCCATATGAATCAATTGTCTTCTCTGAGGGGATGGACCGACGCGAAGAAGAATTAGCAGCACATGGTATTACTGAAGCGGATGTTTACAAGACGTTGGCACTATCTGGAAATGTGACAGGACCATTAGTTGGTATTGTGCCAGTTGAAGGACACCTATCTGAAAAGAAATTAGCCGCGGTATCTGGTAATAAGAAAGTACACATGTTGCCAGCCAAGGAGTTGGTCGCCACAACCGGTTATGTCCATGGGGCGAATAACCCAGTGGGGATTTGGCAAACAAAGAAGTTTCCAATCTATTTTGACAATGCCGCGCAAGAAGCGGGGACAATTGTTATTTCAGCTGGTGAACTAGGCCGTTCAATTCAAGTTAATGCTGAAGCGTTAGCAAAGTTTGTTCACGGTCAATTTGTCGATATTCAAGCTGAGGAGGCCTAATGAACTGGACGACCTTTTGGCAATTATGGTTAACGATGTTATTTTGCTTTGGTGGTTCATTTCTTTTGGCGGCACTAATGATTTCAGCGGTGACGCAACAAATTAATACGATGATTGATCGGCGTTTCGGTGAACGCGTGGTGGACTATTTGGCGTTGTTTGGGGTCATTGTCCATGAATTATCCCATGCAATTATGGCTTTTATCTTCCGTCATGACGTGGATAAGATTCAATTGTTTCAACGTGGCAAAGTCAATGATGATGGGTATCGCACGCGTGGCTATGTCTCACACTCATGGCGCCCAGATAGTTTTTACCAACAAATGGGAAATATGATGATTGGCTTGGCACCTATGTTTGGGATTACAGCAATGGGATTTGGTTTAACTTGGTGGTTATGGCCAGAATTATTGGATATGAACCGAGAAACATGGGTCACGATGAGTAGTTGGTGGCAATTGCCGTTGTTGTTCATTTTGTTAATTAGTTTAGTGTTGGGATTGAAGTTAAGTCGATCAGATTGGCAAGGTGTTCGGAATGGATTGCCCCAATATGTATTGGTTCTAACTGTGATAACGATTATTGTCTGGTTCATGAAGATTTCAGCGGAAATGGTCTGGTTGACAATTGGTAGTCCGCTAGTTTTAGGTATGTTAGGATTACTTGGTATTGCAATTATTGTGTATGTGAGTGTTTGGGCTTTGACCCGTTAGGAGCGAATCATGGAAGAACGTTTAGTTGCTTTGATGCATTTTATGGAAGACTTACAGGGAACTGATGCAACTGGTCATGGGGATGATCATGTGCATCGTGCCATTAAATTAGCGCAACATATTTTGACAACAGAACCAGATGCAGACGAATTCATCACATTAGCTGCGATTATCTTGCATGATACATACGATGAGAAGTTAGTTGATGATCAAGCTGCTGCTAAACAAGTTGTTATGGATAAGTTGGTAGAGTTGGGGATTTCTGAAATAGATCGTGAAACAATTTTCCTAATTATTGATAACATGTCATGGAGTAAGGAACGTTTTGGGAATCCAGAACCTTTGCCACTAGAAGGACAAATTGTGCAAGACGCTGATCGTCTTGAAGCCATGGGACTAACTGGCGTTGTGCGTACGATGCAATACGGTATTCCACGTGGGCACATTATTTATGATCCAAGTATGCCACCACGTGAATTGAAGACGAAAGCTGATTACCGTAGTGATGAAGGTGAAACAATCATCAATCATTTCTATGAAAAGCTACTACTATTACCAGATAGTTTGAATACAGATGAAGGTAAGCGTATTGGTGCAAAACGTGATGCTGCGATGCGTGCGTTTATTGATCAATATTTGGCTGAATGGCATAATACAGACTATTAAAAATGAAAAGTGGTCCTACCAATTGTTTTGGTTGGACCACTTTTGTGCTATTATTAGAAGATACATAGCCACAGGAGTAACATTAATGGAAAATGAAGTGATTTACATGCGTGTTGTCGCTGATTTGAAAAAGCGCATTAACGCGAAAGAATTCCCCAGTTTAAAACTACCAGATGAACGCTCACTGGCCGTCTCATATGATGTGTCACGCAGCTCTATTAAGCGCGCGCTGATGGTTTTGGCTCAACAGGGGATTATTTTTAAAAAGCGTGGTTCAGGAACTTTTGTTAATCCGTTATACCTGAAGAAGCAACAAATGTTTCAATCTGCTGGACAAAACTTGGGGGTTACGGATGCTTATCGTCATAATGGTGAAGCACCAGCAATCAAAGTGTTGTCTTTCAACGTTGAAACGGCAAGCGAAGAAGTACGCCAAGCATTGTTTTTAAAGAAAGGTGAACAAGTCTATCAAATGCAACGTCTACGTATGTTGCAAGGGACAGCCTTCATGATTGAGAATGCAACAATTCCAGTTAAGCTATTGCCAGACTTAACAGAACAAAATGTGGAACATTCTTTGTTCCAATACACACAGGATGCAACAAAGAAATCAGTTACGAAGTCTTTCCTAACTGTGACCGCAGAGCCTTCTAGCGCAGCTGATCAAGATTTACTAGATCTAAAGCCAGTTGAACCAGTAGGTGTCATGGCCGGAATTTACTTCCTAGATGATGGAACACCATTTGAAATGGCCAATATGCGTGTGCACTACAAGTACATGCAATTTAATAGTTTTGATAGCCTTGATGGTGACTAAATAAAAGACTTAGATTGGACCGCACCAATCTAAGTCTTTTTCTTGAACACATTTTGAATATCTGTTATGATTGACATGTTAGCTGGGGTAGCATTTTCGCTAGCCCCGGTGTTTAATTCACTATACACTTTCTTTCATAAAGGAGATTCATCAAAATGACTAATTTTGATTCAAAGGAATACCTTGAAAAAGTTGACGCCTGGTGGCGTGCAACCAACTACCTTTCAGCAGGTATGATCTTTTTGAAGAGCAACCCATTGTACTCAGTGACTAACACACCAATCACTGAAGAAGACGTTAAGGTTAAGCCAATCGGTCACTGGGGAACTATCTCAGGACAAACTTTCCTATACGCTCACGCTAACCGTTTGATCAACAAGTACGATCTAGACATGTTCTACATCGGTGGACCTGGTCACGGTGGACAAGTTATGGTTACTAACTCATACCTTGACGGAACTTACACTGACAACTACCCTGAAATCACTCAAGACGTTAAGGGAATGTCATTGTTGTTCAAGCGTTTCTCATTCCCAGGTGGAATCGGATCACACATGACTGCGCAAACTCCTGGTTCATTGCACGAAGGTGGAGAACTTGGTTACTCACTATCACACGCCACTGGTGCTGTGTTGGATAACCCAGAACAAATCGCTTTCGCTGTTATCGGTGACGGTGAAAACGAAACTGGTCCATCAATGACTGCTTGGAACTCAATCAAGTTCTTGAACCCTAAGAACGACGGAGCCGTTTTGCCAATTTTGGACTTGAACGGATTCAAGATTTCTAACCCAACAATCTTCTCACGTATGTCAGACGAAGAAATCACAAAGTTCTTCGAAGGTTTGGGATGGTCACCTCGTTTCATCGAAAACGATGACATCCACGACTACATGGCTTACCACGAAATGTCAGCACGTATCTTCGACCAAGCTATCGAAGATATCCAAGCTATCCAAAAGGACGCTCGTGAAAACGGACGTTACGAAGATGGTGAAATCGCTGCATGGCCTGTAATTATTGCACGTTTGCCAAAGGGTTGGGGTGGACCTCGCTTCGACGAAGCTGGAAACCCAATCGAAGACTCATTCCGTGCGCACCAAGTTCCTTTGTCATTGTCACAAGGTAACATGTCAACATTGCCACAATTCGAAGAATGGATGGCTTCATACAAGCCTGAAGAATTGTTCAACGTTGATGGTTCATTGAAGGCTGAATTGGCTGAACTTGCACCTAAGGGTGACAAGCGTATGGCAGCTAACCCAATCGCCAACGGTGGAGCACCTAAGGGTCAATCATCAAAGAACTTGGACTTGCCAGACTGGCGTAAGTTCACCAACGAAATTACTGCGGAAAACCGTGGTACTGAATTGGCTGACTCAAAGCGTAACATGGACATGAACGTATTGTCAGGATTCTTCGCAGAAGTTGCAAAGATGAACCCTACTTCATTCCGTATCTTCGGACCTGACGAAACTATGTCAAACCGTCTATGGGACATGTTTGATGTAACTACTCGTCAATGGATGGAAGAAACAAAGTTCCCTAACGACCAAGAAGTTGGTCCTGAAGGACGTATCATTGATTCACAACTTTCAGAACACCAAGCTGAAGGTTGGTTGGAAGCTTACACATTGACTGGTCGTGTTGGTGTATTCGCATCATACGAATCATTCCTACGTGTAGTTGACTCAATGATCACTCAACACTTCAAGTGGTTGCGTCACGCCTCAGAACAATCATGGCGTAACGATTACCCAGCGTTGAACTTGATCTCAACTTCAACTGTATTCCAACAAGACCACAACGGTTACACTCACCAAGACCCAGGTATGTTGACACACTTGGCTGAAAAGAAGTCTGACTTCATCCGCCAATACTTGCCAGCCGATGGAAACTCATTGTTGGCTGTATTCAACCGTGCCTTCTCAGAACGTAACGTTGTTAACCACGTTGTTGCATCAAAGCAACCACGTCAACAATGGTTCTCAGCTGATGAAGCTGCTGTATTGGCAGAAGAAGGATTGGCAACAATCGACTGGGCATCAACTGCTCCTCAAGGTAAGGCTGACATCGTCTTCGCATCTGCTGGTGTAGAACCAACAATCGAAACTTTGGCTGCATTGCACTTGGTTAACGCTGCCTTCCCTGAAGTTGCTATGCGTTACGTCAACGTTGTTGAATTGATGCGTTTGCAAGCTAAGAACGGTCCTATGAACGATGACCGTACTTTGTCAGACGAAGAATTCGCAGCTTACTTCGGTGAAGCTGGAACACCTGTTGTCTTCGGATTCCACGGTTACGAAGGTTTGATCGAATCATTCTTCTACCAACGTGGACACTTGGGATTGCGCCCTCACGGATACCGTGAAGATGGTGACATCACAACTACTTACGACATGCGTGTTTACTCACAATTGGACCGTTTCAACCAAGCTAAGGACGCCGTTTCTACACTTGCTGCTAACGGATCAATCGATGAAGCTAAGGCTGCTGTCTTCTTGAAGGAGATGGATGACATCTTGGCTAAGCACTTCGACGTTACTCGTAACGAAGGTCGTGACATTGAAGAATTCACTGACTGGAAGTGGTCACCACTTGTTTAATCTTTTGATTAATTAAGTGTGATAAAAAGAACGACTTACTCATTAGAGTAGGTCGTTTTTTTGTGTTTAAAATAGAGTGTGTTATGATATGAAGATGTTTTAAATAGACTAAATATAGGGTAGGAAAATTATTATGAATAATAATGTTGTGCCAGAAGAAGTTAAGGGATGGAACTGGGGTGCCTTTATGTACAGTATTTTGTGGGGATTTGGAAACAAGTCATACTTACCACTATTGATGCTAATTCCAGTATTTAACATTTTTTGGATGTTCGTTGTTGGGATTAAGGGAAATGAATGGGCTTGGAAGAACGGTGACTACACTGATGTCGCGACTTTTAAGGCAGTTCAAGCAACTTGGAACCGTGCTGGATTTGTTATGTTTATGATTGTGGTCGTGAGTGTGCTATTTACAGTCGGACTAATCGTTTTCGGTGGTTTAGCCGCGTGGGGACTAGGAAAGTAATTTCAATAATCAGCCTGCAACTAGGGGTGTGTTGGTGCGAAGCCAACCTGATTATTTTAGGTATTCGTTAGTAATAACGATGGTAATGGTTTGAAATCATTCGTAACATGATACTAAGCTAGCCTTAAAGGGGCGATTAAGGCATCATGGTATAATATGGGAAAGAAAGTCGAGGATAAGGAACTCATGATCATTTTACTAGTATTAGGATTTGCATTGTTGCTTTACACATTGATGCAATTTGTCCATCACCGCAAAATCTCTTGGGTCCCATTCGTTATTGGAATTCTTCTGGTAGCAGGAAATGGGTATGGTTTGATGCATGCTGAATCAAAGCACTTGTTTATGCAAGAAGTACAAGCTACCAAGACAGATAAGATTGAACCAGCGGGACACGTTGGGGATTATAACTTTATTACAACGAAGAACACGGATGGCGGCACACGTTATACGTACATGACAGATGGTAAGACTTACCAAACACTTGTTGGGAATACAACAATGACGATTAAGGCTGGATCACCAGCCCAATTGGAAACAAATGTGAATAACTATCAAGTAACTAACTTTTTCGAACAATTCATGCGTTGGGGAGAACCACGTGAAATTGCGAAGGGGACTGACTATGTGATGACAGTGCCAGAAAACTGGCAATTTGTAACCACAGAACACTATGATGAATTAGTTAAGTTAGCTGAAAAGAAGGCCTCTGAAGCATCTAAGTCACTAGAAGACAAGATGAAGAAGGAATTCGAAGCCGCCACTAAGAAAGATAAGAAGTTTGCCAACGATAAGAAGGCACAAGATTCATTAAAGAATAAGGTCGCTGATGACGAAGCGAAAAAAGCTAAGGAACGTCTAAATGAAGATGTGAAGAAACAATTAGCTGAATGGAATAAGTAACCTTGGAAACACAGTCTTATACGACTGTGTTTTTTGATTGCTTTTAGTTCTTAATGGTAAAATAGTTATTAAATAATTGGAGGTGCATCATGATACGTAAACAAGATGATTTTTATGACGCCATTAACGCTGAATGGGCAGAAACAGCCGAAATCCCCAGCGATAAGGCGCGTACAGGTGGATTTAGTGATCTAGCTGATGAAATTGAAGAATTGATGTTAAAGACGACGGCTGATTGGCAAGCCGGTAAAGATGTACCAACGGAACAGCTACTAAGTAATTTTGTGAAGTTACATCATTTGGCAAATGACTGGGAAACACGTGAGAAACAAGGGACGGCCCCAGTTGATTTGATGATTGCGACCTATAAGGATATGGGGTCATGGACTGAATTTGTGAACATGATGGCTGATCTTGAAGAAGCTGGTCTACCAAATGCCTTCCCATTTGGCGTGGCACCTGACTTCAAGAACGCACAAATGAATGTCTTGTGGGCGGATGCCTTGGGCACAATCTTGCCTGATACAACTTACTATGAAGAAGGTCACCCACAAGGACCAGAATTATTAGCTAAGTGGCGTAAAACACAAGCTGCATTACTAGCCAAATTTGATTTTTCTGAAACAGAAATTCAAGACTTGTTGGATAAGGCAATCGCATACGACGCGCGTGTGGCTAAGTATGTACTAAGTAACGAAGAATCTGCGGAATACGCTAAGTTATACCACCCGTATAAGTGGGCTGACTTTACAAAGCTAGTCCCAGAACTACCTTTGACTGATATGATGGTGCAATTGATTGGTGAAGAACCAGACATGGTCATTGTACCTGAAGAACGTTTCTGGCAACACGCATCTGAATTCTACTCAGAAGAAGCCTGGCCACTATTGAAGGCGACTTTGATTTTGAGTGCAGTAAATAGTTACACGGGTTATTTGACTGATGAAATTCGTATTCTAAGTGGGGCATATGGGCGTCATTTATCTGGAACGCCAGAAGCTATTAGTCGTGAAAAGTCAGCGTATTACTTGGCTTCTCGTCCGTACAGCCAAGCATTAGGGCTTTGGTATGCGCACAAGTTCTTCTCACCAGAAGCAAAGGCCGATGTTGAACATCAAGTCGCGGTGATGATTGATGTCTACAAGAACCGTTTGGAAAATGTGGACTGGTTGGCACCAGAAACACGTGCGAAAGCACAAGTTAAGCTAGATGCAATTTCAGCACACATTGGGTATCCTGAAAAGTTGCCAGCCCGTTACTACGAAAAGGTCATCAAGGATGATGATAACCTAGTGACGGTGGCAAGTCGTTTCCGTCGTCAAGACATTGCGTACCACTGGTCAAAGTGGCACCAACCAGTTGATCGTACTGAATGGCATATGCCAGCGCATCAAGTGAATGCTTACTATGATCCGCAACAAAACCAAATTGTCTTCCCAGCTGCAATTCTACAAGCGCCATTCTATAGCTTGGAACAATCTGCATCTGCGAATTACGGTGGAATTGGAACGGTTATTGCGCACGAAATTTCACACGCTTTCGACACCAACGGCGCGTCATTTGATGAAAATGGAAGTCTAAATAATTGGTGGACTGAAGATGATTACGCTGCCTTCAAGGTTAAGACTGATAGGGTCGTCGATGAATTTGAAGGGCTAGAATCATACGGTGCGAAGGTGAACGGTAAGTTGACGGTATCTGAAAATGTCGCCGATCTTGGTGGGGTTGCGGCCGCGTTAGAAGCGACTGAACGCGAAGAAGACGCTGACTTGGTGGCTTTCTTTGATAACTGGGCAACAATCTGGCGTATGAAGGCCCGTCCTGAATACATGCAACTATTAGTTGCATCAGATGTGCATGCTCCAGCTAAGCTACGTACGAACGTGACAATGTCTAATTTTGACGAATTCTACACAACATATGACGTTCAACCAACTGATGGAATGTATCGTGCCCCTGAAGATCGGGTCATGATTTGGTAATTTGCCAATTGTATGTACGTTAAGTTCATCATGAAATAATCTGAGAAGACTATCCAATTGGATAGTCTTTTTTAGTAGCTTTAATTGCAAACCATAGTAAAGTATTTTGTTAACAGTGTGAATAGTTTGCAGAAGTTTTAGGGAAGCGTAAAAGTTTGGTCGATTTGACAGATTATTTCGGATTTAAATAGATGGACATAGGCGAATATGGTTAGAATAGAAGTAAGAAAGAGAACTAATCGTTTTGAAATCAAATTGTGTGAACAAGGAGAAAGTAGCGGATATGTTTAATAAAAAGAAGAAACAGTTGATGAAGGAACAACGCCAAGAAGAAATTAAAGCACTGTTGACGGAAGTATATAATGCGATTGCGCAACCGGAATATGGCCGTCGATATAATCGATTAAGGCGAGCATTGTTAGAGGCATATCAAGTGGTAGATGCCGGGAAATGGGATGCGCAGTGTCTATCAGATGTGGTCAAACATATCCAACATATGGCCTTGCGGAATTATAAAGTTGGCGTCGATAACCCGCCAGTCTTTAGTGAGGTGCGTCCTAAGTTAGAATATTATATTGGTAATCAACGACCATTGCTTGGTTTGTGGATCTATCATTAAGTCAATATAAATGGAGTCGTTATTTAATAAGTTTGTGAGTACATCTCTGGAAACATCTGGTTTCTGGGGATGTATTTTTATATTGTGATATTTACGACACACAAAAACCCACACAGCTAGGGGGACTGTGTGGGTTTTAAAGTCTATATGTTTTTATCTGGAGTTTAAAAAATAGACGGGTAAAGCAAGTGGTGATTAAGCCGATATTAGTCAGGCACAATAATTGTGGCACGACCGTTTTCTTCATAATCACCAACATTATCAAGACTTGTCATAATTGCAGGTTTCCCTGTGCGTTCAACGAATGATAATAATGCGAGAATCTTTGGTTTCATAGAACCGGCAGCGAATTGATTGTCATCAACGTGACGCTTCATTTCAGTGACAGTAACAGTACCTAAAGGTTCTTGGTTTTCCTTACCATAGTTGATCATGGCCTGATCAATGGCAGTTAAGATAATCAATTCATCCGCTTGAACCACTTCAGCTAATTTAGCTGAGGTGAAGTCCTTATCGATAACAGCTTCAACACCAATGTATTGGCCGTCTTCGCGAATGACTGGAACACCACCACCACCACCGGCAATCAAAATTTCACCGGCGTTTGTTAGTGCCTCAACGGCTGGAGCCTCAACGATACCGATTGGTTCTGGTGAAGCAACCACACGACGGAAGCCACGACCTGCATCTTCAACGAATTGCCAATCAGGGTGTTCAGTTTGGAGCGCTGAAACTTCTTCTTGGGTATAGAATTGACCAATTGGCTTCGTAGGGTGTTGGAATGCGGGGTTGTTCTTGTCGACGAGCGTACGTGTTAGGAGGGCTGCGACGTCACTGTTTGGTAATTCATCATTTAGTGCATTAGCTAACCAGACACCAATTTCACCTTGTGTCATCGCACCAACGGTATCTAGTGGCATGGCGGGATTCTTTTCAGATGGGTTAGCAGATTGTTGTAGCATCAAGTTACCAACTTGTGGTCCGTTTCCGTGGGTAATGACTAATTGTGTACCATCATGTGTACGGACGTAATTAGCAAGCTTCTTAGCTGTGGCCTTCAAGGCATCTTGTTGGGCCTCAGCAGAAGCATCGTTCGTTAAAATGGCGTTTCCACCAAGGGCGAAAATAACTCTTTTTTGCATAATACGATCCTTTCCGAATTAACGTTAACTCAATGTGATTGACCCGTTAACAAGTGCAACGATAGTCAAAAGAGTAGCAACCGCTGTAATGGCAATGGTAATCCATTCACCACGCTTAATGTTAGCCGCACCCTGATGTTGGACATAAAATGCAAATCCCATGATTAGGATAAATGAACATAGGGCAAGGTATTGAATTCCTGAAACAGCAACAGCGATAATTTCGAATACTACCACAATCAAGCCAGGGATAATCAATGCAGCACTCTTGCGCTTAATTCCAATTTGTAGTTGGAATAAACCGACGAAGAAGTAACTAATAACAATCGCAACGGTACACAGACTTAATGCAAAGATGTAGGCAGAGTCAGTAAAGAACAGTGTCAAAATCAACAATTGCATCAATACTTGCGTGAAAATCAAACTATTGACGGGGGCACCAATCGCATTGGTCTTACCCATCCACTTAGGGAAAATATTTTGTGATGATAGTCGTTGCAAAGGTTCAACTGGTAGTAAGAACCAGCTAATCAAAGCACCAACTAGCGCAATAATCAGAGCTAGACTCATCAAGGCACCACCGATTGGGCCAACCGTTTGTTGAACAACAAAGACTAGGGCTGGTTCTTGAATGTTAGCTAACTCTTGTTGTGGCAACATGCCGAATGGCAATAGGGTAATGACGAAGTACATAAAGAACAAGATGAATGTCGCAATCATGGTTGCCTTAGCAACGTCTGATTTCTTTTGGGCACGATCACCCATCATTGAAGCACTTTCGATACCAACGAACAAGAAAATCATTGATAGAATTCCAGTACTAAATTGGTTGTAGAAGCTTTCACCGGTCATTTGGCCGAATGAAAGATTACCCATGTTGTTGGCAAATGACTCCCAGAAGTGGGAAGTGAAGATACCAGCTTGGAAGAAGATAACCCCAAACAACATGAAGGCAACTAATGAACCAACCTTGAAGAAGGTGATGATGGTGTTAAAGTTCACCATGTTTTCAACACCATACTTAATCACGAACCATGTCAAAATCCATGAGAAAGCTGAGACAAAAATAATTGTAATCACATTACTTCCATCGGCTAAGGGGGTTAGCGCAGGGATGTAAATTGAGAAGTAACTAATTGCTTGGCCTAGCATCAAAAGAAAGGCTAGGTTTCCACAGAATCCACTGACGAAGTAGGCGAACCCAGATGCCACGGCAGCGATTTTACCACTTCCTTCTAAGGCATAGTCAGTGACACCTGTTAGCTTAGGAAATAGGTTTGATAGGGTAGCGAATACCCAGGCAAGGGCACCGATACCGACCATGACGAATAACCAAGCTAGAATTGATACACCAACCGTACTTCCTTGGGCCAGTGTAGATGATACGTTGAAGACTCCGGATCCTAATGAGCTGGTAACAATCCCACTAATTAGGGCCACAAGGCCTAATTTCTTAACCTCTGCTTTTTCCATAATACTCTCTCCGTAAAATAAAAATGAATTGTAACGCAATGTCACAATTCATTTTTTGCAACAATTCTAGCGCTTATTGCTTTGGATATAGAGACAAGTCACCCAAAGTTGCGACCATAATAGCCTTAATTGAGTGCTTGCGGTTTTCCGCTTCTTGGAAATGACGTGCTTGTGGTCCTTCAAAGACTTCATCAGTGATTTCGATTCCGTCAGTACCAACTAGGTTAGGGTACTTTTCGTGAACGTCTTGGGCAACTGAAGTGTTCAAGTCGTGGAAGGCTGGCAAACAGTTCATTGTAATCAAGTCCTTGCCAAAGTGCTTTGACTTCTTCAACAATGGCATGTTGACTTGGTATGGTACCAATTGGGTCAAACGTTCTTCCCAATTAGTTTCTCCCATACTTACGAACACGTCGTTGTAGATGATGTTAGCGTCAGCAACACCTTCATCCAAATCAGCTGTAACCATTGGCTTGGCACCTGATTCAGCAGCATACTTCTTGGCAATGTCTTGAACTTCTTGTGTTGGTTGCAAGTCTGCAGGGGCAACGATATGCACGTTAACACCTAACATTGATCCAGTAACTAGCAATGAGTTGGCCATGTTATTACGACCATCACCAACGAAGGCCAATGTAATGTCGTTACCCAAGTGACCAAATTCTTCCTTCACAGTCATGAAGTCAGCGATCATTTGGGTTGGGTGCCATTCGTCAGTCAACCCGTTCCATACTGGCTTATGACGTCCCTTTGAGTCAATGGCATGCTTAGCCATCAATTCCATATCTGCTTGGGCGAATCCACGGTATTCAATTCCATCAGCCATACCAGCAAAGACACGTGCTGAATCGGCAACCGATTCCTTCTTACCAAATTGACTTGAAGTTGGGTCAATGTAGACCGTGTTAGCACCTAATTCGTCACCACCAATTTCAAATGACAAACGTGTACGTGTTGAAGTCTTAGCGAACAACAAGATAATGCTCTTGTCATGCAAGTACTTCGTTACAACAGGACCACCATCTTTTTGGGCTTCTAATTCAGCCTTCAATTCAATTGAAAGATCAACCAAAGCGTGCATTTCTGCGGGTGTGTAATCAATTTCCTTTAGGAATGAACGACCTTGCATACCTTGTAATTGTGCTAATTCAACCATTATTGAGCTCCTTTTATGTGTTTGATTTGATTTCTGGGTAATTGAATGGATTAGATGTTGTCACGCCAGATAGGTTGACTCATACAACGTCCACCACCACGACCACGAGCCAGTTCACTTGACTTGATTTGGTGAACCTTGATTCCGTGTTCTTCCATCAATTTAATTGAGACGTAGTTACGATCGTAGGTTACGATTTCACCAGGCGCAATTGCCAGGTTATTAGATCCATCGTTCCATTGTTCACGTGGGGCAATGACTGGATCACCGCCACCAGTTTCAATCAGGTCTAGTTCAGGCAAATCTAGCACTTCCATCAATGTCTTCTTCAAGTTCGTGCGAGGATGAAGCGTCACATTGCCGTCCTTATCAGGACGTAGGATTTGGATGTTCATCTTACCGTCTTCGTCCATGATGCCAGGGAAGACAGTGAATTGGTCATGGTTAACCATTGTGAACACTGTGTCCAAATGCATCATTGCGTGGTTGTGTGGGATTTCAATGGCTACGATAGTATCGAACTTACTATCTGGATTCTTGAACATTTCTTCAGCCAATGCTTGGATAGCACGACTTGAAGTACGTTCTGACACACCAATGGCTAATGTGTGGTCGTTCAAGACTAATTCATCTCCACCTTCGATACGTGAATCCGTATTACGATCCAACCAAACGTCAACCTTACCGGCAAAACGTGGGTGGTATTGCATGACAAATTCAGTAATCAATGATTCAGGGCGACGAGCAGCAAATGTCATACGATTAATTGTCAAACCATTTCCCATCATGGCTTGCGGATCACGTGTAAAGTACGCATTTGGTAGTGGGTCAATCAAGAATGCATTTTGAGCATCAGACCCAGACACGTCGTGTAGGTTGGGTTCTGACAAATCCACCAGTTCACGTCGGATACCAGCGTAGATTGTGGCAACCATCGTATGAACATCTAGTGTGTTTAAGTAGTTTCGAATATCGCGCATCGCAGCACCAGTGTAATAGTGCTCGTTTAAGTATCGTGTCAAAAATTGATTACGAACTTCTTCATCTTGTAAGACATCTTCTAGTAGTTGTTCAATATAGACTGTTTCAACACCGTTGTCTTGCAGTGTCTTGGCGAAAAAATCGTGTTCTTCTTGCGCAATCTTCAAGAATGGAATGTCATCAAACAATAGACGTTCCATTGAATCTGGCGTGATGTTTTCAATTTCGGCTCCAGGACGGTGTAACAAAACTGACTTCAACTTCCCAATTTCGGAATTCACTTGAATTGCTGGATTATCAATCATCATAAATCTCCTATTTCGTCGTGTGCAGTTGTGAAAACATGCTCAAACTATTTGAACATGCGATATTGACTACTCTTTGAAAGCGCTTTCTGAGTACAGCTAAAATGATAATACATGCTAATCGAAAAAGAAAGGCCAGTTTTAAAAAACGTAAATCGATTTAAAAGTAATAAGAAGAGTTCTACTCAATTTATGCGCATAAAAATTCACAATAAAAGACAGGATGCTTATATATAGGCAGGTGAAAGGGTTTATTGTTGTGAAAAAATGAATACTAAAAAAAGTCGAAATTTCCTAAATTTCTTTTTTCGTACAGAACGTCATGTGTTTTAAATCACAATGACTTTGGAAGGCGTAGAAGTACTGCTGTAGCAATGCGAATGAAATTTTTGTGAAAAGATTATCAAAGTGTATTGACATCTCTTTGTGAAGTGTTACACTAAGTGTGTAGATAAATGAGATATTAAAAGATTTGAAAAACAAGGGGAAAAATAACATGAGTACAGATAAGCAAAACAACATGACTCCTGAGGAAAAGAAAGCAGCCGCAGAAGTAATGACACAAACGTTAGTTGCCAACGCAAAAGAAGCTTTGCTAGAATTCCAAAATTTCACACAAGAACAAGTTGATCGCGTAGTTGAAGCAATGGCTTTGGCTGGAGCGGAAAACTCACTATTACTTGCCCACGAAGCTCACGATGAAACTGGCCGTGGAGTTGTCGAAGACAAGGATACAAAGAACAAGTTTGCATCAGAATCAGTTTATAACTCAATCAAGCATGACAAGACGGTTGGTGTAATCGGTGAAGATAAGGTAACGGGATCCGTTCAATTGGCAGCGCCACTTGGAATTTTGGCTGGAATCGTGCCAACAACTAACCCAACTTCAACAACAATCTTCAAGTCAATGATGACAGCCAAGACACGTAACGCCATCATCTTTGCTTTCCACCCACAAGCACAAAAGTCATCTGCACACGCTGCACAAATCGTATACGAAGCAGCCTTGGCAGCTGGGGCACCAAAGCACTTCATCCAATGGATTGAAAAGCCATCAATGGAAGGCACGAACGCGTTGATTACAAACCCAGACATTGCCTCAATCTTGGCAACTGGGGGACCTGGAATGGTTAACGCAGCGCTTCGTTCAGGAAACCCATCAATGGGTGTTGGCGCTGGTAACGGAGCCGTTTACGTTGACGCAACTGCGAATGTAAACCGTGCCGTTGAAGACTTGTTACTATCAAAGCGCTTTGACAACGGAATGATCTGTGCAACTGAAAATTCAGTTGTTATTGCGGCAGAAGTTTATGACGAATTCATGGCACAAGTTCAAGCACAAGGGGCTTACTTGCTACCAAAGAAGGAACACCAAAAGTTAGCTGATTACGTCTTCAAGGCTAATGCGGAAGGATTCGGCGTTACTGGACCAATCGCTGGAATGCCCGGACGTACAATTGCTGATAACGCTGGTGTAAAGATGCCGGCTGAAAAGGATGTTATCTTGTTCGAATTGGATAAGGAAAACATCGGTGAAGCTCTTTCATCAGAAAAGTTGAGCCCACTTTTGTCAGTCTACAAGGCTGGTTCACGTGAAGAAGGAATTGAAATTGTCCAAGCTTTGTTGGATTACCAAGGAGCTGGTCACAACGCTGCAATTCAAATTGGGGCCCAAGATGATCCTTTCGTTAAGGAATACGCTGATGCCATCGGAGCATCACGTATCTTGGTTAACCAACCAGATGCTCTAGGTGGAGTTGGAGATATTTATAACGATGCCATGCGCCCATCATTGACGCTTGGAACGGGATCATGGGGGAAGAATTCATTGTCACACAATCTATCAACAAACGATCTTTTGAACATTAAGACTGTTGCGCATCGTCGTAACCGCCCACAATGGGTCCGCTTGCCAGAAGAAATTTACTACGAATCAAACGCAATTTCATACTTGCAAGACATGCCTAACATGGAACGTGCCTTCATCGTTGCTGACCCGGGAATGGTGCAATTTGGCTTCGTTGAAAAGGTTGTGGAACAATTGGCTTTGCGCCAAAATGCGGTAAAGACAAGCATCTACGGATCAGTACAACCTGACCCAATGATTAGTGAAGCAGTTGCGATTGCTAAGCAAATGCGTGACTTCCAACCTGACACAGTTATCTTGCTAGGTGGAGGATCAGCGCTTGATGCTGGTAAGGTTGGTCGTTACCTATACGAATATGCACAAAACCACCCCGGAATTTTGGATGATGAAGCACAAATTGCGACATTGTTTGGTAAGCTACAACAAAAGTTCATCGATATCCGTAAGCGTATCGTGACATTTGAAAACCAAACTTTGACACAAATGGTGGCTATTCCAACAACATCTGGAACTGGATCAGAAGTGACACCATTCGCAGTTATTACCGATGACGAAACACACGTTAAGTACCCATTGGCTGACTACGAATTAACACCACAAGTCGCCATCGTTGACCCAGAATTCGTGATGACAGTACCAAAGCGCACAGTTGCCTTCTCAGGAATGGACGCTTTGTCACACGCACTAGAATCATACGTCTCAGTTATGGCATCAGACTTCACACGTCCATGGGCGTTGCAAGCCATCAAGTTGATCTTCGAAAACTTGGAAACTTCATACAAGTACGATGCAAGTCACCCAACTAAGGAAGGACAATCAGCACGTGCGAACATGCATTATGCTTCAACTTTGGCAGGTATGTCATTTGCGAATGCATTCCTAGGAATTAACCACGCCTTGGCGCACAAGACTGGTGGAGCCTTCGATTTGCCACACGGACTATCAATTTCAATTGCTATGCCAGAAGTGATTAAGTTCAACGCGGTAAGTGGAAACGTAAAGCGTACACCATTCCCTCGTTACGAAACTTACACAGCCCAAAAGGATTACGCTGATATCGCTCGTTACATTGGTTTGACTGGTAAGGATGACGCTGCTTTGGTAGATGCTTTGCTAGCTAAGATCAAGGAATTGACTGATGGTCTAGATATCGATGTGACATTGTCAGGAAATGGTGTTACTAAGAAGGACTTTGATGCCCAACTAGAGGGGTTGTTGGACTTGGTATACGATGATCAAACAACAACGGCCAACCCACGCCAACCATACTTGTCAGACATCAAGACATTGCTAGAAAACCAATTCTAAAAATTATTTTGTAATAATTAGAGTTAGAAAAGACCACTCCTGGACTATCAGAAGTGGTCTTTTTGTATATTCAATTAGATTTACGAATATAGTGGCATGGTAAAATGGAGTTTACACAATATAGGAGGGTTAGTATGTCGTCTTGGAAGAAAAATTTGGGGATCTTTTTGGTCTTTTTATTAGTTTCTTGTTTTGCATTACTTCCGTTTATCTATTCGAAAACGGGTGTTCTGGGAACGGATGCTTATTTTCAGTATAATCGGATTTATGAAGCAGCGATGCAAATTAAAGAACACAACTTTAGTTTTCTAAACTTGTATACGTTCCAACAAGCTGGGAGAATTGTTAATCAGCTTTATAGTCCTTTGATTGGATATTTATTGGGGGGATTATTACTGTTAGTCGGTTCATGGTTTAAATTCCAATTGTTGTCATTCATTGTACTATTTATGGTAGCGGGATTATCAATGTATTATGCAGGACAAAAACTGGGGTTTAGTACACGATTATCTGTCTTTTTAGGGATGTTGTATCTATCATCGCACGCGATTTATCCATTTATTACCACTGGAACCTTTAGATCATTTGGGTTTGCAATTGTACCCTTATTTATTATACCGATGGTCAATTTGTACAAGGGCAATTGGTCATTAAAGAATATGGTTGGATTGGGCGTACTTATTGGCGCATTAGCCCAAATTCAACTTATTTCGGTCTTGTTTATGTTGCCAGTGTTGATTTATCCAACTTTGAGAGGAATTATCAAATCAACGGATAAACTGAAACATGTTGGGTATCTGGTTGTAGGGGCCATGACATCTATCGTTTTAAGTTTAAATGTTTTGGTACCGTTTATCGAATTAAGCCGCAATAATCATTTATTACGTCCAACTAAGATGAAATTAATGGATGGTGTGCTTAATATTATGGATCCAACTAACAAGCTTTTACCTGATCAAATGATTACCTTGTGCGTGGTGGTTGGGTTGGTTGGATTGGTCGTATTTTGGACGAAAATACAGTCGACGACGAAGGTAATCTTAATTAGTGGGTTAGGGTATGTGATAGTGGGTTCAGGTGTAACCCCATGGCATCTGATTGACGCGCAGATGCCAGCACTAGGCAGCCTACTACAAATGCCTATGCGCATTGGTTATCTAGGGTTTGCAATAATTATATTAGGTGTTGTGGCAATGCTTGTTGATGTACTGAAAGAACCTCGAAACACAGAGTGGATCGAAGTTATTGCCGGATGCATGGCCGTGTTGTCCATGTTTGTTATGATGTTTTCAATTTTCCAACCACAAATCAATACCTATAGGAGTCCAGACAAGACAATTAAAGAGGCTTTACATATCAAAAGTCCAAACCTCTTATTTCCTAAATCCTACAATAATATACAAGCTCCAAGAACTGCAAAAGATGTTGAGCGTTTACTACATTCAGATGAATTAAGTGAATTTATAATGACGGTTGATCGCACAACACCAGACTATCTGCCTACTAGAAAACAAGAAAGTCATGTAAATAAATTCTATCGAATTTACAAGGAACGAATTATTTTTGTAATTAATAAGTTTGCACATAAAATCGACGATAATGGAAAAGTGAAGCTTTCTTGGGAGGGGAAGGGAAACACCGAGAAAGAAATTCCGCTATTTGCGTATCATCGTTCAGAAGTAACAGTCAATGGTCATGTTGTGACCGCAAATGATTTAAAGACAACCGACCTTGGTAATCTAATTATCAAAGAACAATTAGGGCAGAATGAAGTATCTGTCGAATACAAAATATCAATGGTGTCATTGGTAAGTATTTGGGTATCGATTAGTGGCTGGTTGATTTTGCTGGGCACAATGATATTTAAAGCATTCAAGTGTAAATAATCCATTCAATCGATAAAATAGAACGTGAAACACAATAAAAAGAGGTAAGCAAGGATGGTTATTGGCCAACATTGCTTACCTTTTTTGTTATTCACCTCATAATAAGAAGGATTATAATTCGAAATTCTTTAATGACAACGTCACAGGTGCATGATCTTGACGATCGCCAGTATCTAACATCCCTGATTCTTCAATATTATCTGTTAGGCGTTCTGACACCAGGTAGTAATCAATACGCCAACCAGTGTTGTTGATCTTTGATGTCTTAGACATTTGTGCCCACCATGAGTAGACTTCGATAGTATCAGGGTGTTGGTAACGGAATGTATCTACGAAACCAGCAGACAATAGGTTGGTGAAGCCAAGACGTTCTTCGTTAGTGAATCCAGCAGAGCGGCGATTTGTCTTAGGGTTCTTCAAGTCAATTTCTTGGTGGGCAACGTTCATGTCCCCCGAGAAGATGACTGGCTTCTTGGCATCAAGTGATTCAATGTAAGCTTGGTATTTTTCATCCCAAGCTTGACGATCTGCAAGACGATCCAAATCACGACCAGAGTTAGGGGTGTAAACAGTAGAAACAAAGGCGTTTTCAAATTCAAGAGTTAAGATACGGCCTTCTGTATCCATACCATCCGGGGCATCGATGCTTGGTGTATCAACACTGATAGGTGCTGTCTTTGACAACATCATTGTTCCTGAGTAACCCTTACGTTCTGTACTTGTGTTTTGGTAAACGTAGTAGTCGGGGAAAAGTTCGTGAATGACCTTTTCTTGAGGGCCAGTCATCCCAGAAATAGGAGACTTGGTTTCTTGGATAGCCACAACATCAGGTTGTGCTTTTGCAATGGCTTGTAGAGTTGCCCAAGTCATTTCTCCACGAGGAGATTTATGTTGAATTGCAGCATTCAAACTGTCGATGTTCCATGAAATGAATTGCATGTTAACGTCCTTTCTAACGCTTGTAATAGGTATATTGTACCTGTTTTTTCAGATGAATTGCAAAGCTAGCGTTGATACAAAGGGTATTTATTTTAAAAATGTTAAATATTGACGATGAAAGCGATTTATTTCAAGGAAACCTTTAAAAAAACTAAAAATAAACACTGAAACCGTTTGCAAAAAGTAAGGAAAACCCGTACAATAATCTACATACAAAAATATATAGGAGAGAAAAATCATATCATCAATGATTACACTATTTCTAGGAATTGTCTTCTTGCTATTCCTAATCGTGAAAGTTAAATTAAATACATTCATCTCACTTATCTTCACAGCAGTGCTAGTTGGACTAGGTTTGGGTATGGACTTCGCACAAATTCCACACTCAATCGCAACTGGTATTGGAGGATCACTGGGTGAATTGGCCATCGTCTTTGGATTCGGAGCAATCTTGGGACGTTTGGTTTCTGATGCTGGTGGAGCATACCGTATTGCCCACACACTAATTGAAAAGTTTGGAAAGAAGCGTATTCAATTAGCTGTTATGGTTGCGGCCTTCATCTTGGGGATCGCCTTGTTCTTCGAAGTTGGAATGGTTATCTTGATTCCAATCATCTTCGTTATCGCGCTTGAAGTTGAAATGCCTTTGCTAGCCTTGGGTATTCCAATGGGAGCTGCTTTGTCAGTTACTCACGGATTCTTGCCACCTCACCCAGCCCCAACAGCTATTTCAACAGCTTTGGGAGCTAATACTGGTGAAGTTTTGATTTACGGTTTGATCGTTGCTGTACCAGCTGCTATCATCGCCGGACCAATCTTTACACGTTTGGCACAACGTTACGCTCCTGAAGCGTTCGTTGTTAAGCGTAAGTTGAGCTCATTTGGAGAAATCAAGGAATTTGATCTAGCCAAGACACCTTCATTCGGATTGTCATTGTTGACTAGCTTGTTCCCAGTTATCTTGATGGCTATGACAACTATCTACACAATGGTTTACAACAACGGTAAGCCATTTACTGATCCACAAGGATTCGATTCATTCGTTACAATGATCGGTAACCCTGTTGGAGCCATGATCATTTCATTGCTATTCGCATTGTGGTCAATGGGATGGTTGCAAAAGAAGACATCTTCTGAAATGGCAGAAACAGTTGAAGGAGCTATCAGCTCAATCGCTATGTTGCTATTGATCATCGGTGGTGGAGCTGCGTTCAAGCAAATCTTGATCGACGGTGGAATCGCTGACCAAGTTGCTGCAATGTTCCAAGGATCAACAATCTCACCATTGTTGCTAGCATGGATTATCACAGTTATCTTGCGTGTTGCTTTGGGATCAGCTACAGTTGCTGCTTTGACAGCTGCTGGGTTGGTTGGACCTTTGATGGCAACTGCTGGTGTTAACCCAGCCTTGATGGTTATCGTTATCGGTGCCGGATCATTGGCTGCTTCACACGTGAACGACGCTGGATTCTGGATGTTTAAGGAATACTTCGACTTAGATGTTAAGCAAACATTGAAGATCTGGACTGTTCTAGAAACAATCATTGCCATCGTTGGTTTGGTAATGGCCCTAATCTTGAGCATGTTCGTTTAATCAAGTTTAGTTAAATCATATAAATGAAAAAGGAGTTCATCCTAAGATGAACTCCTTTTTTGTATGCTGCTGTGCCTACTTTTGATGCTTATCAATGAAGTAAAGCACAATAGCAGATAGCATAAATAAGCTAGAAAGAATGGATAGGATTTCGCCAACGGACAAGTCTTTCAATACGATAAAGCTAATTACTGTTACAATAACACTCACAGTAACAGCGATAATAAGTGGTAACCAACGTTGCATAAATATAGCTCCTATTCTGATATGTACACATATGTTTATATATTCAATATACGCTTAAATAATTAAAAAACACAATGTTTTTTATAATATGCACAATCATGTTGTGGGTGTACAGACATGGCAGGTAAATAAAGAGAGGAAAGGAATATGCGAATACAAGCGTATGAAGATAAATATCTAACTGAGACTATGACGATGATTAAAGAATGTATCTTAGCGGTTAATCAACCAGATTATTCTCCGCAACAGGTGAAAGTATGGGCTGAATTAGATCCACGACGATTCCAAATGCGCGATGATAATCATGCATTCGTGATGTTGTCAGAAGAAGATGCCATCATTGGATTTTCGGACATGGATGATGCTGGTTATTTAGACAATATGTTCGTGCATAAAGATTATCAGGGCCAAGGGATTGCGACAAGATTATTGAAGCACATCGAAAATAGTTATGCCATGGACAAAATAACAACGTATGCCTCAATTACGGCTAAGCCATTTTTTGAGCGTCATGGATATCAGGTGGTACGAGAAAATCAAGCTGAATTACGAGGCGAAGTGTTTGTAAATTACTACATGGAAAAGCTGGGTTAGTTAACTTAAATAGTATGTAACATAAAATGATGGCCAGTTAACTAATTAGGTGGCGGAGAAAAGAAAGTCGCTTTAAATTCTTAGAAAATAATAAAAAATGTGAAAATTAATTTTATATATTTTGAAGTGTATTTAAACAAATGAAGCGGAAAATATCCTTAATTTAATGAAATTGAGTTATGGAAATGTGTTTTTTTTATAAAACTGAAAAAAATTGAGCATTTGAGATTGCTTGTAATTGCATAGTAATTTCAGTTATAATTCTTGCTTAAGCATAACTTAAAAACATATAAATACATATAAATACATATAATAGGATAAAACATAATGAAACATAAAAACATAATGAACCGCATACTATTATTTAGTGTGGTTTTGGGAACAACAGTTGCGCCGACAGCTGCGCAAGTTTCTGCTAATCAAGTAACTGAACAAAAAGTAAATGCATATTACCCTGGATACCCAAATCATAATCAAAACCAACATCACAATCACAACAATGATCAAGGACACAAGCCAAGCACTAACCTAACAGTGAAGGATGTGTCACGTAACGCGCGTGATTACAATGCCATCATCTTTGGAAATCACACGGTTTCTAAGGCAGACATTGAAGGAGCCACAATTGTTCAAGGGAATGTCTTCCTAAAGCCCGACCGTCCTGGACAACAACCACACTTTGATTACGGTGCATCAGGATCTGGTGCTGCTAATTTGATTGGTGACAAGGGCTTGAAGCCCAACGTGCCCAGTTTGATTTTGGGGCAAGGCGTATCTGGACCATTTGGAAAAGTACGTGTGCTAGGACAAAATGTTGGGGTTCGTGCAAGTATTCGTGACATTTCGACATTTGATGCGGATGTGAAGCGTGTAGACTTCACGGATAAGCAAATGGATGCTTTCATGGCTTCAATTCACAGTCAAATGCGTGTTCGTTTCGACAAATTGAATGGTTTTGCAAACAGTGTGAAGCCTACTGGTAAGGAATTTAAGATTCAACCAGTACCTGGTAACCCGCGTATCGGAGTTGTGTCACTATCTGCTGACAGCATCAAGGTTAGTGAAATGCAATTGCCAGCATTGAACCAATATGATCGTATCATCGTTAAGATTAAGGCGCGTTCAGTATCATTCGCTAATGGATCAATACTTAAGGCAGACCGTACACTATTGGACGTTAACCAACCAGTAGGAACACCAGAAAACAACTTGATGCGTCAATATGCAAGCAAGTTGACTTGGATTATGGACGATACAACGAAGAATGTATCCATCAATGGGTTTGGAGTCGTGGGAGATTTTTACGCACCATATTCTAACCTTGATGGAAATGGTGGGAACATTAATGGACAATTGTTCATTAATTCCCTAGTTCAACGTGGTGGATTCGAAGTACACAACCTACCAGAAGGTGCACGTAATGACAAAAATGGTGTGCCACCACTTGAATCATTAGAATTAAAGCCAAACAAGCCACTTGAAGGTCAAGTAGAAAAAGATGAATCAGAATCTTTTGAAGACTTGGACAAATTACCACCATTTAAACCAGAAGATGGAAAGGTAAATGAAACTAAGGAGCCGGAATTAGAAAAGCCGGTTGAACCAACAGATAAGCCTGAAGTACATATTAAGCCGCACCAACCGAAGGAAGAAATCGTTCCTGATGAATCAGAAACAATTGAAGATCTAGAAGTTGTTCCACCATTTAAGCCAGAAGATGGCAAGGCGGATAAGACAGAAGAACCAAAGTTGGAAAAGCCGGTAAAGCCAACAGATAAGCCAGATGTACATATCAAGCCACATGAGCCAAAGGAAGAAGTTGTTCCTGATGAATCAGAAACAATCGAAGACCTTGAAACAGTACCGCCCTTTAATCCAGGTGCTGGAAAGGCAACTGAAGGTGAAGAACCAAAATTAGAAGATATTCTTAAGCCAACAGATAAGCCTGAAGTTGAAATTGGACCACATTTTCCAACTGATGAAGTTGTGACTGATGATTCAGAATCTACAGATGACTTGCCAATCTTGCCACCATTCATTCCACAAGGTGATAAGGCAACAGAAGGTGAAACACCAAAGTTGGAAGATATCATTAAGCCAACCGACAAGCCAAAGGTAGAAATCGCACCTAATGAATCAAAGGAAGAAAAGTTGGAAGACGAGTCAGAAACGACTGATGAACTACCACCATTCATTCCACAAGGTGATAAGGCAACTGAAGGAGAAACACCAAAGCTAGAAGACGGTATTAAGCCAACAGATAAGCCAAAGTTAGAAATTGCGCCTAATGAATCAAAGGAAGAAGTGTTGGAAGACGAGTCAGAAACAACTGATGAACTACCACCATTCATTCCGCAAGGTGACAAGGCAACTGAAGGTGAGACACCAAAGCTAGAAGATATCATCAAGCCAACAGACAAGCCAAAGGTAGAAATCGCACCTAATGAATCAAAGGAAGAAGTGTTGGAAGACGAGTCAGAAACAACTGATGAACTACCACCATTCATTCCACAAGGTGACAAGGCAACAGAAGGTGAGACACCAAAGCTAGAAGATATCATCAAGCCAACAGACAAGCCAAAGGTAGAAATTGTGCCTAATGAATCAAAGGAAGAAAAGTTGGAAGACGAATTAGAAACGACTGATGAACTACCACCATTCATTCCACAAGGTGATAAGGCGACCGAAGGTGAAACACCAAAGCTAGAAGATATCATTAAGCCAACAGATAAACCAAAGGTAGAAATCGCACCTAATGAATCAAAGGAAGAAAAGTTGGAAGACGAATCAGAAACAACTGATGAACTACCACCATTTATTCCACAAGGTGACAAGGCGACCGAAGGTGAAACACCGAAGCTAGAAGATGGTATTAAGCCAACAGATAAGCCAAAGGTAGAAATTGCGCCGAATGAATCAAAGGAAGAAAAGTTGGAAGACGAATCAGAAACAACTGATGAACTACCACCATTTATTCCACAAGGTGACAAGGCGACCGAAGGTGAAACACCGAAGCTAGAAGATGGTATTAAGCCAACGGACAAGCCTGAAGTACAAATTGAACCAAACCAACCAAAGGAAGAAAAGTTGGAAGATGAGTCAGAATCAATTGATGATTTGCCAATTTTGCCACCGTTCATCCCAGGTGAAGGTAAAGCCAAGGAAACACAAGAACCAAAGTTGGAAGATCCAATCAAGCCAACAGACAAGCCGTTGGTAATTGAAGATCCAAAGGTCGTGCCACCAGTAAAGGAAGACAAGAAGACTGGTGATAAGCCATCAAAGCCAAAGCGCAACAATACGCCTAAGCCAATGCCAGCACCAAAGTCAAAGGTGAAGGAAGTTGAAAAGGCAAAGCAAACAAAGTACAAGCAACTAAAGCCTGCTGAAAAGGATGCAGTTGCGGAGCACGAAGATACAAATGTTTCAGATGTTAATTCAATGTTGACTAAGCGTTTAAACGAATCACAAACAACATTGCCAAATACAGGAGAACGTCCTGTGAACTCAATCTTCACAGTATTGGGATTGGCACTATTAAGTGTTGTCGCATCATTGATTGCACGTAAGTCACGCAAGAACTAATCAATTTTGCTCATATACGATAAAAACCTCTGTCAAATAAATGGCAGAGGTTTTTTAGTACCCGTAAGTTTTCTTCTAGATGTGTGTAGATATTGTGGTCATAAATGCTGGTATTCCGGCGTTGTTAATCAAAAAAACAGCCATGTTAATAATTATGACTACCCTGTTTTGGTGGGTTTGTTCTATGATAAAGATAACTTATAACAAGGGAGATTTAGGGAATGGATAATGAGACGTTTAACTTCGCAGATAACTTAATTGAACTACGTAAGCAGGCACAACTTTCACAGGAACAATTGGCTTCAGAGTTGTTTGTCACACGTCAAACGATTTCAAAGTGGGAAAAAGGTGGGGCAGTTCCAGACATGAATCATCTACTACTAATGACACAGGTTTTTGGCATTGGCTTAGACGAATTAGTGTTAGGGATTGAAACCCAAAACCAAGGATTGGTTAAAGAACGTGTAACTGCTTTTCTAACTCAAGATGCCTCAGACAAAGACTGGCATGAAAATCATCGCTGGCGTGAATGGCAATACGGCCAAATCAATAATGGGTGGGAATTCTTGGTTCGCTATTACTGGGTTGTTTTTGCGTTAGTAGCCTTCATTGGCTGGATGATCTTTACATTCAATGGAAAGAGTATGTTTTAATCAAGTGTAAGTGCAATGGAATAGGATATACAAAAGGCTCAGTCATCAAAGGATGATTGAGCCTTTTTAGTGAATGGATTTTGGGCAGCGGCTAATAGTTTTGTGAAGTGCTCAGTGTTTCGAAGAAGTTTCTTGATCAACGACTTCCAAGTTTGCATTAGGTATTTCAAGCTCTAATTCTTTATTTGGAATCTTATTATCAAGCATAATAGAATTTTTGATCGTTATGGGTGTTGACCATGTAAAAATGTGAAAGAGATTAAACGATTTTGTGGCGTTTAAAAATATGTAGTTATGATCAGAATGAAAAAACACAGTGTCAGGATTAACTCTAATAAATGGATTGGTTTGTTTGATTGTCGCTGTAACATCAGTATTGAAGTCACGATACATATCGCCACCATCATATGTTTTATCACGGACTAAAGTCAGTTTAGTGACTGGTATGTCAAACTGTGTGCTTGCTAATGGAACGTTACTGATAAATCCATTTATAATGAGAACGGCAAGTAGTCCAAGTGCGAAATACAAGCCTTTCTTTAACTTCAGGGCACGATCGAATGTCTTTGTCATTTTAGTATCTCCTTTGATAAGTTCGTCTAATGAGATGTTGAAAAAGTCGCTCAATTGGATGATTTGTTCAAGGTTAGGATAACTTTTCCCACGTTCCCAATTAGATATTAATTGACGTGAGACGAATAATTCTGTAGCTAATTCTTCTTGGGTTAGTTGGCTAGCTAAGCGTTGTTGTTTAATGACATCATTTATATTCATAGTTTTCTCCTTTACAGTTACTAGTTTATTTTGAATGCGGGGTAAAATGCACGCAACAAAACGTAACATGTACGAAAGTATGCGCTATTTGCGTAAAAATGACACAAAAAAAGCCCACGAACTTAATCGTGAGCTTAATATGTATATCTAAAGATAGCCCAACAGGGAATCGAACCCTGGATTCCGCGCTGAGAACGCGACGTCTTAACCACTTGACCACTGGGCCATGATGAATTTAACTTTTGAGCAATAGCCCAACAGGGAATCGAACCCTGGATTCCGCGCTGAGAACGCGACGTCTTAACCACTTGACCACTGGGCCAAATTTCATCATGAATGATTGGTCTTTTTAAAGAACAACCGTTATTAACTATATCTAGTAAACGCCTTGATGTCAACTGATTTATTCAAAATAAGCCAGTTTAAACGCCCCCGTTTAAACAATGAGAATGTTATAATTAATAGGTAGTAGATTGTTACTGAATGGCATAAGAAGGATGGGAACGAATTATGACTTTTAACTTATATATTGTACGACATGGACAAACTTACTTGAATAAGTATGGACGTATGCAAGGGTGGAGTAATGCACCTTTGACAGAAAGTGGAGTAGCTGACGCGTTTGCTGCGGGGGAGCGCCTACGCGATGTGAAGTTCTCACATGCTTATTCATCTGATTTGACTCGTGCGTATAAGACAGCACAAGGGATTTTGGCACGTAACGTTGCCAGTGGTGACTTGAAGCAACCTGAAAAGCTAGATAACTTCCGTGAAGTGTTCTTTGGAATTTATGAAGGTTTATTGGGGACTGAAGTTGCCAAGCAAATTTCAAGTGAAAAGAACTTAGAACCAGCGTCAGAGACATATGGTGAATTGGGACTAGCACTAGGGATGGACGGGATGATGGATGCATTTCATGAAACTGATCCATATCATGATGCGGAAACAGCTGAAATGTTCTGGCACCGTTTTGACAATGGAATGATTCGCTTGCTAGAAGCAGCTAAGGATGGTGACAACATCTTGCTTGTTGCCCACGGAACATTGATCCGTAACATGGCAGCTCGTTTCCATGATGAAACACTAGCCACAAGTGGTCCCGTTGATAACGGAGCGATTTCTGTCTTTGAAGTTGGTGTAGACGAAATGAAATTAAAGGCCTACAACGATACGAATACCGTGTGGTAGGCGGAAACGAGAAGTAAATGATTGAAAATGAACAAAACCCACGTCGTAAGGTTATTTTAGCCGGACTAGAACGTGTTGATGTCGATTTTACCTACCAAATGGAAGAATTGGCTAACCTAGCAGATGCCAACAACATGGAAGTTGTTGGGACTTTGACTCAAAAGATGGAACGTCCTCATGGTGGAACATACTTTGGTAAAGGTAAGGTTGAAGAATTAGGTGAGCTTGTTAAGGCACTTGATGCGGAAATGGTCGTGACTAATGATGAATTGTCACCTTCACAAATTCGTAATCTAGAAGCAGGTACTGGAGTATCAATGATGGACCGTACTGCGTTAATCCTAGATATCTTTGCAACACGTGCTAAGACAAAGGTAGCGAAGCTACAAGTTGCGATTGCGCAATTACAATACCAACTACCACGTCTACGTACATCAATGAATGTACGAATGGACCAACAAACAGGTGGTGGTGGCGGAAGTTTCACAAGTCGTGGGGCTGGTGAAACGAAGCTTGAATTGAATCGTCGTCACATTGAACACCAAATTTCTGAATTACGTAAGGAATTGGCAAACATTGAAGCTGATGATCAAACACGTCGTGCGCACCGTGAAAAGGAAGAGATTAAGACGGTTGCCTTAGTTGGGTATACTAACGCGGGTAAGTCTACAATCATGAATGGTTTGGTCAAGCGTTTTGGTGAAAACCAAGAAAAGACAGTGTTCCAAGCTGACATGTTGTTTGCGACATTGGAAACAGCGGTACGTAAGATTAACTTGCCAGACAAGCAATCATTCTTGTTGTCTGACACGGTTGGATTCGTATCTAAGTTACCGCACGGTCTAGTGGCTGCCTTTAAGGCAACCTTGGCAGAAGCAGCACAAGCTGACTTGTTGATCCAAGTCGTTGATTACTCTGACCCTGATTACAAGGCGATGATGGAAACAACAACAAAGACTTTGAAGGAAATTGGGGTACGTGATGTTCCGATGGTTATCGCCTTTAATAAAGCGGACCGTCTTGAAGACCAAGCCTTCCCAGTCCAAGATAATGATGAATTGATCATGTCTGCTAAGTCTGACGATTCATTAGACAAATTGATTGAAATGGTACGCGCAGAAATCTTTTCTGATCATGTACAAAAAGAATTGATGATTCCATTTTCTGATGGACAAGTCGTGGCGGCTTTGAATGATGACGCGACTGTGCATGAAACGGAATACACTGAAGACGGGACACGTTTGGTGGTGACGTTAACGCCAACACAAGTGGCTCGTTATGCCGATTATATTATCGACTAAATAATTCTTAAAAGCGTCTATGGAAACATAGGCGCTTTTAAGTTAGATTTAAACTAATTAAAAATCAGAGTGGTATACTGGTAAGATTACGAAATTGGGAGGCAGAAAGATGAAATTCATACTTTCATATGTGAAGAAGTACAAAGTCGACGCGCTTTGGGCCTTCATCACGGTAACAATTGCAGCGATTGCAAGTTTGTGGCAACCAAAGTTACTACAACAAGTCATTCAAGCAATTGCAGAAGACAAAATGAGTCAAATGTACCCACTAGGTGGACAATTAATTGTCATCGCCTTGGTAGGTTTGGTGGCAGGAGCTTTGAGTACAATCTTCTCAGCGCGAATTGCGATGGGAGTCGCAGCTGATATTCGTGCCGATGAATATAAAAAGATTCAAAGCTTCTCATTTGGAAATATTGAAAAGTTCTCAGCGGGTAACTTAGTTGTCCGTATGACCAACGACGTGCAACAAGTTCAAACCATGGTAATGTCACTGTTCCAAACAGTGCTACGTATTCCAATGTTGTTCATTGGAGCGTTGGTATTGGCTTTGATGACATTACCACAATTGTGGTGGGTTATCTTGGTCATGATCGTTTTGATTGTTGGGATTTCAATGATGGTCTTTACGCCAATGGGTAAGTTCTTCGGTTCAATTCAAAAGTACATTGATCGTACAAATGGATTGGCTAAGGAAAACTTACAAGGTGTGCGTGTGGTTAAGTCATTTAACCAAGAATCACGTGAAGAAGACACATTTAATGAAGTTGCGGATGGTTTGACGAACATTAACATCAAGATTGGATACTTGTTCTCAATCCTAATGCCAGCATTTATGTTGATTGGTCAATTAGCAATTGCCGTATCTGTTTGGTTCGTCGCATCTAATGTTGTTTCAGACCCACAAATGTTGGGTGCGTTGACATCATTTGTTAACTACTTGATGCAAATTATGATGGCGATTGTGATGGGTGGATTCATGATGACCTTCGCTGCTCGTGGAATGGTTTCTGCTGGTCGTGTGAAGGAAGTGATGGATACTGAACCAGATTTGACATTTGATCCCGAAGCCCCTGCTGAAGACTTACGTGGTGTAGTTGAATTTGATGATGTTAGTTTTGCCTACCCAGGTGACGATTCAATGGTGCTAAAAAACATTTCATTTAAGGTTAACCCTGGTGAAATGGTTGGGGTTGTCGGAGCCACTGGTTCTGGTAAGTCTACTTTGGCCCAATTGATTCCACGTCTTTACGATCCAACTGAAGGAGTCGTAAAGGTTGGGGATGAAGATTTGAAGAAGGTCAACGAAGGATCATTGCGCCAAGCTGTTTCATTCGTCTTGCAACGTGCAACTTTGTTCTCAGGAAAGATTTCTGATAACTTGCGCCATGGTAAGGCTGATGCCACAACCGATGATATGAAGCGAGCAGCTCGTATTGCGCAAGCCGCTGAATTCGTTGAACGATATGAAGACACATATGAACACGAAGTTGAAGAACGCTCTGCTAACTTCTCTGGTGGTCAAAAGCAACGTCTATCAATTACACGTGGTGTGATTGGTAACCCAGCTGTGTTGATCCTAGACGACTCAACATCTGCCTTGGATGCGAAGTCTGAAAAGAAGGTGCAAGAAGCGTTGGATACTGAATTGAATGCGACAACTAAGTTTGTTATCGCTGAAAAGATTTCATCTGTTATTAATGCTGACCGTATCTTCGTTATGGACGAAGGTCGTTTGGTTGGTGAAGGAACTCACGCGGAATTGCTAGAATCATCAGAAGCGTACCGCGAGATTTATGAAACACAAAAAGCACAGGAGGTAGTGGACTAATGAAGAGTTTATGGCAAGCAACAAAGTTCTTTGCACGTTACTTCAAGCGCTACTCACTTGGAATGGCAATTATGTTCGTCTTTATGGCCTTGGCCACATACTTCCAAGTTAAGGCCCCTGTCTACATGGGGAAGGCGATTCAAGAAATCGCTAACTACATGATGTTGGCGTTAAACCCAGCAACTGCTGCGCAAGCATCTCAAGATCAAGTCCATGAAGCCATTTGGATGTTCGTCTTGTTCGTGGTGATGATGGCCGTTGGCTTGTTGATTACATCAACGATTCAATCAATTGTGTCATCAAAGGCCGTTGGAGATATGCGTAAGGGCTTGTTCGGTAAGCTACAACGTATGACAATCAAGTACTTCGATTCTCACCGAGACGGAGAAATTTTATCACGTTTCACATCTGACATCGATAACATCTACAATGCGATGAACGAAGCGATCTTCCAATTGTTCTCACAAGCTGCATTGATGATCGGTGTCTTGTGGATGATGTTTAGTCAAAGTGCACAAATGGCTTGGGTGACAATTGCGTCAACACCAATCGCGATTTTGCTAGCAATCTTGATCATTCGTAAGGCTGAAAAGTTTGTTAACTTGCAACAAGCTGAAGTTGGTGAATTGAACGGATTCGTTAATGAACAAATTAACGGTGAACAAGTCATCATCACAAATGGTTTGCAAGAAAAGACAATGGCTGAATTTGATGTCCACAACAAGAAGGTTTTGGATGCTACATTCAAGGGTCAAGTTTGGTCAGGTATTTTGTACCCATTGATGATGGGGATGAGTTTGGTTAACACTGCGATTGTTATCTTCTTTGGTGGATATCTAGCGCTTGATGGTAGTCTTGATCGTGCCGTTGCTTTGGGATTGATCGTGATGTTCGTTAACTTCTCACAACAATACTACCAACCAATCACACAAATCACTGCAACATACAACATGCTGCAATTGGCTGTGACTGGGGCAAAGCGTATTGAAGAAATTATGGATCAAAACGAAGAAATCACTCCTGAACAAGGGCACAAATTGACTGGTATTGACGAGGAAGTTACTTTGAACGATGTGCACTTCAGTTACGATGAAGGAAAAGAAATCCTTCATGGTATTGATGTCAGTGTCCAAAAGGGACAAATGGTAGCCTTGGTTGGACCAACTGGTTCAGGTAAGACGACCGTTATGAACTTGTTGAACCGATTCTACGATGTCGATAGTGGTTCAGTTGAATTCGATGGTGTTGATGTCCGCGATATGGACTTGAAGAGCCTACGTGACCACGTGGGGATTGTTTTGCAAGAATCAGTTATCTTTAGTGGAACGGTTCGTGATAACATCGCCTTTGGTGAATTTGATGCGACGGATGCTGAAGTTGAAGATGCTGCGAAGCAAGCGAACATTCATGACTTTATCATGACGTTGCCTGACGGATACAACACTGAAGTCAGTGATGAAAACTCGGTGTTCTCTACAGGTCAAAAGCAATTGCTATCCATTGCCCGTACAATTTTGACCAACCCTGATTTGTTGATTTTGGATGAAGCGACTTCTAACGTTGATACGGTTACGGAAGCACGTATTCAAAAGGCGATGGATAATGTGATTAGCGGACGTACAAGTTTCGTTATTGCCCACCGTTTGAAGACAATTCTAGGTGCCGACAAGATTGTGGTGCTTCGTGATGGAAACGTCATTGAAGAAGGAACTCACGCAGAACTGCTTGCACAAGACGGTTTCTACGCTGAGTTGTACCACAACCAAATGGTGTTTGAATAGTTATTAACTGAAGGTATTCAAAATAGTAAATAAAAAGACCAATCATTCTCAATATAGAGTGATTGGTCTTTTTGTGTTGAATTATTGTATTTCAGTTGGCGAAACAGCGACTTCTAGAATCGTTTTTAATTTCTCAGGGGCTGTTCGACGCGTATCACTCAAGTAGATTTCACGATGTTCTTTGTTAATACGGCGGTAACCGTCAGTTTGAATCGCTGCTTCTAACATCGTAAAACTCGTTGGTTCATCATCATACGGACCAACATGTAAGATGTGCGCCACAGTTTCAGCAGGCAGCGTCGCTAAGACAACATCATTAATACGTGGGTTTTCAGCGACTTTCTCTGCCTTAATTGCGTCCATACGTTCGTGAATGAAATCCAATGGCACGGCATCAGGAATCACTAATTCTAAGCGATAAACTAAATCAGACTTGTCCCAAGCGCCCAGTAATTGTGCTTCTTCCGAAATTGTCCAGTATCCAGCTAGCGGTGGGACGACATAATCGTCAATCGTTTCATTTACTTCTAATGAGCTGAAAATATCGTTAGCCATCATTTTCTTATAAGCCATTTTAATACCATACGCGAAAGTGTACATGGCTTGAATATCCGTTTGGAAACCTTCTTGGTTCGGATCCCCTGTCCCAGCGATTGTTAATGCAAGTAGTGAGGGGCGGGTGATAATCTGCGTTTTTTTAGTTGCTTTATAAGTTGGTGTTTTTTTGAAATCGAACTTTGTTGGTGTATCCATTACTTGATCTTTTCTTCTGCAGGGGCAGACTTACGCAACAGATCAAGTAAGTAGAAGATAACCACTTCAAATAAGGCTAGGCCAGCGAAGGTCCACTTCGCCCAAGCGTAAGGAAAGACGAAGATCATAGCGATTGTGGCGATTAAGATGACGCCGATTAATGAAAACCAAGTGATTTTAGTAAGCATGGGAAACCTCCGAGTCTAGTAGATGCTTTAATTGTGTGATTTGAGTATGCGTTAGACGCGCAGAATTAAGGTTTCTGAGCGTTTTAACCGATAGGCGGGTATTTAGCGACAAACGACGAATGTCGCTGATAGATAGCTTATTAATGGTGTTTTGTAGATGCTGAATCTGATCACGGCGTTGCTTGTCTAGAAAGAAGAACCAGCTTAGCAAAGGCAATAACATCATTGCGCCAATCAGCCATTGTGAACCATGGGTCCCAAAGTAAAGAGGTAGGCTGATGACCATCACAATCAATACAATATAAGTTAAATAGTTTTTGTTTAGTAAGTATTTCATAATTAGTCCTTGCCAATATTGTAGCACGTTCTAATTTTGGGGCAAAAGAAAACACCAACCGAAATCGGCTGGTGTTTAACTTTGTGGAAATTACTTTCCAAGTACGATTGCCATGTAGTTCATGAAGCGTTCTAGGTAGAAGTCTTCATCAACGTCGATAGCAGCGTAGTTGTTCTTAACTGGGTCAAGAAGACGCTTTGGATCACCGATTGTACGACCATCTTCGTGGTCAACCATCATGTTGATAGGGAATAGTGATACCAAGGCAGGGTCAACAGCGACACCGACAGCAAGTGGGTCATGCAAAGCAGCTCCACGTTCGTCGATTCCTAGGTCGCGGTATGCATCGATGTAGAAATCAAAGATATCTGCCATGATAACACCCTTATCAGTTCCTAGTTCACGCCATTGTTGTGTTTCGTTCTTAGTCAACAATGTCTTCATTGTGACGTCCAAACCAACCATGACCAACATCTTAGCGTTACGGAATACGTAATCAGCTGCCTTAGGGTCTTGGTTAATGTTTGCTTCTGTGTAAGCAGTAACGTTTCCAGGAATAGTCAACGCACCACCCATGATTGTGATGTTACCAATCAAGTCAGCAATTTCTGGATCCTTTTGCATCGCATCGGCCAAGTTAGTAAGTGGACCAGTTGGTACGATAACCAAGTCGTCTGCATACTTGTGTGCAGCTTCGATAATGAAGTCGACACCGTGTTGTTCTTCAACAGCACGCTTTGCCAAAGGAAGTTCAACCGCACCAAGTCCACGTTGTCCGTGGATTTGCTTTGAGATTTCCATTGTTTCGAAGCTTTCAGTGTCTGATGAGTGGCTGTGTCCGATGAAGACAGGCACGTCAGGTGCACCGAATTGTTCCAACATCTTTAGGCTGTTTTCACCAGCGATGTCTACCAATGTGTTTCCGTATGAACTTACGATACCAATAAGGTCGGCGTCAGGTGTTGCAAGGGCGTAGGCGATTGCCAATACGTCATCAACTCCTGTGTCCAAGTCCAAAATCATTTTCTTCTTTGCCATAATTGTTTCTCCTGAAAAATTAGTTCATCAAGCTGACTTGCTCAAGGAACCATGTGTTAAAGTTGGCGGCATCAATATCAATACCAACTTCAGCATTGTAGAAGCCATCTTCGTGCCAACGGTGTTGCGTGTCAGCGACAGTCGCACCAATTGCAGGACCTTCAGTGATCACATCAATCGCAAATGGACGTGTTGTAATCAAGTCAGGGTTAACAGCATAGAGGATGGTGTTAACATCGTGCATTGGCTTTCCACCTTCGTGAACGTCACCGTAGGCTGTGATAATACCGTAAAGCATTTCACCAGCGCGTCCAAGAGTACGAAGTGCTTCTGTTGTTTCTGTTGTGATCAAAGCGTTCAATGTAACGTCAAGCCCGATCATAACAATTGGAAGTCCGCTTTCGAAAACAATCTTAGCGGCGTCAGGATCAGTGAAGACGTTGAATTCTGCAACTGAACTAACGTTCCCCCCAGAAATTGAACCACCCATCAAAAGTAATTCTTTGATTAGTTCGCGATCTTCAGGGTACTTTTCCAATAGAAGCGCAATGTTTGTGTACGCTCCAGTCGCAATAATTGTCATAGGTGCATCCGCAGCGTGTAGTTCGTTGTGAATAGCTTCGATAGCGTCAATTTCTAATGCTTGGCTTGTGGCTTCTGGGAAGTCGTAACCAGGCATTCCTGATTCTCCATGGACGTATGATGCATCTGTAAATTCGCGCTTTAGCGGTGCCTTAGCACCAGCTGCAACGGGTGTGTTCTTGCCAAAGAAATCAACCAACTTAAGGGCGTTATTCGTTGTCTTGTCCACACTAACATTTCCAGCAACAGTCGTAATCAAACGAACGTCAAGGGCAGGGTTGTTAAGCGCAACGGCAATGGCTGCTGCGTCATCAACACCAGGATCCATATCTAAAATTACAGGTTTAACCATGAGTATATCTCCTATGATAATTTATGCGTTGTTTACCAAACGAACAATCCAGCGATTGCAGCTGATAGTAGTGAAACCAAGATACCAGCAACAAGCAAGTTCATAACACGTTGAGCGATGTAGTCTGACTTTTCCTTTGAAACCAAGCTCTTGAAAGCACCAAGGATCATTCCAATAGTACTGAAGTTAGCAAAGCTTGTTAGGAATACAGCTACAACGGCCTTAGCGTGTTCGTTAGCGAACAAACCAGTACCAGCCATGATGTCCTTTGAGATTTCTCCCATAACAACGAATTCGTTAGTAACCAACTTCATTCCCATCAATTGCGCGATTTCAAACGCTTCAGCAACGTTGAATCCTAGCAACCATGTCAATGGGAACAATACAACTCCGAAGATGTTTGACAACTTCAACCATTCCAAACCAGTCAAGCTGAATAGGGCGTCAACCAAAGCGGCCAAGGCAACGAATCCAATAACTGATGCAGTGATGATCAAGATCAAACGACCGGCACCCAAGATTGAGTCTCCGATGAATGAGAAGACAGGTTCGCGGTGTTCACCTTCAGCATGAATTGAAGCGATTGTGTCTTCTTCGGCAGGAACGTCAACTGGGTTAAGCATTGATGAAATAACAATGGCACCCAAGATGTTCAAAGGAATAGCGGCCATTACGTATTGACCAGGAACCATAGTCGTGTAGGCTCCGATAACTGATGCAGTCACACAGCTCATTGACATCAAAGCTAGTGTGTAGTTACGACGAGCGCTCATTGCGTTCAATTGTGTCTTAGAAACAGCCAAAACTTCAGTGTTTCCTAGGAACATCATTTCAACTGAGAAGAATGCTTCGAACTTAGGTTGTCCAGTAACTGCTGACAATCCACGTCCGATCCACTTAATAACGAATGGCAAGATACCAAAGTAGTTAAGCAAGTCGAAGAATGGAACAATCATCAACATTGGTAGTAATGCGCTAGTTACGAAGTTAGGCATTCCAGTTGTTGGTTGCAACCAGTCTGGCAAAGCAAACGCGATACCAGCGTTAGAAACGTCAACCAACCACTTAAATCCATCCGCAGCTCCACGGACCATGTCTTGTCCGATGCTGAAGCTCATGAAGAACCAAGCCAAGGCAAGTTGTAGCACGATCACAGTAAGCACTGAACGCCAGTGGATACCCTTTTTGTTGTCAGAGAATAGGTAAGCAATCCCCAAGAAAACAAAAATACTCAAAAAATTAACAATCATGAATAACATCAAGTATTACCTCACAAATACTTTCAATAAAATTTATAAAATTAAAACGTTTACATTGCGAGTATAACAGAGTCGATTGTCTTGTGTACCCTTTTTCTGAAATTAAAATTAATAATGAAATATAAATGTAAAATGAATTTAAAGTAAAACGTTTTACAATAGAATAGAAACGTGCGAAACTTAAAAAGTAAAACGTTTTCATTTTTTCAGTCTAAAAGCTAGTTTATTATTGAAAATTTGTTAAAATAAATGTATTGACTAAAATGTGTCCCACATACTAAGGAGCAAGTTATGAATAAAGTCGTTGTTATCGGAAGTTTGAATATTGATGTTATCCAAAAGATGGCTCGTTTGCCTCGTCAAGGAGAAACATTAGGAATGATTGACCAAAGTACTAACTTTGGTGGTAAGGGTGCTAACCAAGCCGTTGCTGCTGCTCGTCAAGGGGCGGAAGTAGCCTTTGTTGGTGCTGTTGGTGATGATGGTCGTGGCCAAAGCTACATCGATCTTTTGAACGAAGAAGGTGTTGATACACAAAACATTTCAATCAAGGAAGATACTGCGACTGGAACTGCCTACATTATGTTGGAAGAAGATGGTCACAACACAATCTTGGTATACGGTGGAGCCAACCAAGAATTGACTGTTGCTGACGTTGAAGCAGCACGTGAAGTGTTGTTGGATGCTGACGTCGTTGTTGCGCAACTAGAAGTCCCACAAGCTGCTGTATTGGCTGGATTCAAGATTGCCCACGAAAACGGCGCAATGACATTGTTGAACCCAGCACCTGTTACAAGCCATGTTGACCCAGAATTGTTGGCACAAACTGACTTGTTGATCCCTAACGAAACGGAAGCAGCTGCATTGTTGGAAGCTGAAGCAACTACTGATGCTGCTGAATTGGCAGAACACATGTCACGTTTTGAAAACGAATTGGGTATCAAGCAAGTAATGGTTACGCTTGGTTCAGATGGTTCTTTCTATCATGTAAATGGAACTAACGGCGTTGTGCCAAGTTTCAAGGTTAAGGCAATCGATACAACTGCTGCGGGAGATACTTTCATTGGTAGTGTTGCAACTGTTTTGCAACCGGACTTCTCAGATGTTGAAAATGTAATCCGTCGTGCTAGTTTCGCAAGTAGCTTGGTTGTTTCACGTCCGGGTGCGATCCCAGCCATTCCATTCAAGCAAGAAATTGAAGATGGACTAAAGGAGCAAGCATAATGACTAACCTAGAAGTATTAGATGCACAAAAGAAGAAGGCTGCCCAAAAGGCTGCCTCATTGATGCCAAACAACGCCGTTATCGGATTGGGTACTGGAAGTACAGCTGCTCACTTTGTGCGTGCTTTGGCAGAACGTGTGAAGAACGAAGGACTTCAAATTGAAGCTGTTTCAACTTCATTCCGTACAGCTGACTTGGCGACTGAATTGGGTATCAAGGTTCTTGATATCGATGAAGTTAAGCACGTTGACGTCACTGTTGATGGTGCTGACGAAGTTGACCCAGCCTTGAACGGTATCAAGGGTGGTGGAGCAGCTTTGTTGTTCGAAAAGGTTGTTGCCATGATGTCAGATAAGAACATCTGGATTGTTGACTCATCAAAGTACCACACAGAATTGGGATCATTCTTGTTGCCAATCGAAGTGGTTAAGTTTGGTAGCCAACAAGTCTTCAACTTCTTGGCTGAAAAGGGATTGCAACCACAATGGCGTATGACTGATGCTGACGAAAAGTTGGCAACTGATTCAGAAAACTACATCATCGATGTGCAATTGCCAGCGGGAACTGATGTTTTGGCATTGGGAACTGAATTGAAGGCGATGACTGGTGTGGTTGAACACGGATTATTCTTGGAAATCTGTGACATGCTAATCATTGGTGGCGAAGAGATGGAAATAATCGAACGCTAAACCCGTAATTATTTAGATAATTAATGAAAACGACCTGTTTAAGAACAGGTCGTTTTTTTAATGTTTAAAAGCTGATAAAGGTACGGGCTAAACTTAAGGTAAATTGGTACAATAAGTAATAAGAGAAACTTTAGAGTTGAAAGGAAATGTCGACATGGTTGATGTGCGATTACAAGGGACACCGATTTGGGTGTATGCCAAAGATGTCAATACAAAGCTGTCGATTGCGCCACACCGTATTGTGGAAGGGGCAGTCGGGGATGCTTTTACAATTGAACCTGTAGAAATTGAAGGGTACCGTTTCGTTAAAGCGGAAGGTTCACCAACCGGTATTTTCAATATGGAAGGGCGTACGGTGACGTTCTATTACCGTCGTAATAGCTACATGGAAACGGAAGTCTTAGACGATAAGTATCTGCGTCTTTTCCGTGAAGTACCGACTTACACTGACTTGAAGAAGTCAGCACCGGCAATGCCGTTGTGGAATGGGACGGTTGTGAAGGTCGTGGAGCGTGTGGCCACAGCTGATGGGGAATTCTGGTATCAAATCGCTGATACGCGTTGGGTACCATTTAATTTGGAAACCATGCAATTGGTGAACAAGCCAGAATCAACCACTGCGCCAGACGTGACGCAACGTCCAACCACGCAATTGGATTTGCTGGCCCGTACAGCGGTTGAAAAGCATGGTGTTGTGGACTACGTTTCAACTAAGGATGTAACGGTGTATGATGTACCGTATGGAAAAGAAGTAGGGCGTGCTGTGCACGGACTACGTGTTGATATTGATGAAGTTGCACGTGATGCCGCGGGTGTAGAGTGGTATCATATTGTTGATTTAGGTTGGATTTCAAAAATTTATTTAAAGTTGGATTAAAACAATTATATTTAGGCGAGGTGACGTAATGATGGAACCGTTGATGTTAAATGCTGTTTTACAAGACAAGATGTGGGGCGGAACACGCCTCCACGAGCAATTTGATTTTGAACTACCGAGTGAACACACAGGTGAAGCCTGGGTGGCGTCGGGCCATGATCATGGTCTGACAGTTGTGAACAATGGACGTTTCAAAGGACAGACTCTCGCCCAACTTTGGCAAAGCGAACCTGCTTTGTTTGAAAATAAAGACGTAAATCGCCCTTTCCCATTATTGGTTAAGATTTTAGATGCGCAACAAAATCTATCTGTACAAGTTCATCCTGATGATGACTATGCAGAAGAACATGAGCATGAATTAGGTAAGACCGAGGCTTGGTACGTCTTGAATGCCGAACCAGGCGCTAAAATTTACTTCGGGCATAATGCCCAAACCCGTGAAGAATTTGCGGACATGGTTGATAATGGTCGATGGGATGACTTGTTGAAGACTGTGGATGTAGAAGTGGGGGAAGTGTTCTATGTACCAGCAGGTACATTGCACGCCCTTGGTGCTGGAGTAATGGTCTTGGAAGTACAAGAATCTTCAGATACAACTTACCGTGTCTACGACTTTGATCGTCGTGATGCTAAGACTGGAGAGCTTCGTGAATTACACCGCGATGCAGCGTTAGACGTTGTTACCGTGCCAGCCGTTGAACAAGAACCAATTGTCCAAATTGAATCACATCCTAGCTATGATGAAAGTCGTTTGGTTGAAGCACCAGCCTTTAATATCATAAAATGGGATATTCATGGTACGGTGGTGATGACGAAGGAAAACCCATACACCATTGTGACGACAATTGATGGTGCAGCGAATTTAATGGTAGGTAACCATACTTATCCATTGCGTCCAGGGACAACGTTTATTTTGCCAAGCGATGTACAACGTTGGACTTTGGAGGGAGAAGCAACTTTGATTGCGTCAACTCCGGGACCCGCTTCACTTTAATGTATGATTAAACCACATGCGATATCATCCAAATCAATGTGGTATGTTTAGATGGATGGAATTATGAAAAAGTCATGGCGGACATGACGTATAGGAGAGATAGATGACTTTACGAAGTTCGCTGGCAACAGCCGTAGGACGTAGTGCCTACTTTGTATTACATGATGTATTGAAGCGTGGTGGTTCATCATTGCCTGGAAAACTAGCAATGAAGATTGACCCACAAGTCATGAGCCATTTAGCTGAAAAGTACGATGTAATCTTGATTACAGGTACTAACGGTAAGACTCTAACAACAGCCTTAACAACACGTGTCCTACGTGAAGTGTACCCAGACGTGATTACTAATCCATCTGGATCAAACATGATGCAAGGTATCACGGGGACAATGTTGACAGCAAAGCCAAAGGACAAGAATGCACGTCCAATTGCTTTGTTAGAAGTTGACGAAGCCAACGTTGAAGAAGTTGCACGTCAATTGAAGCCAATGGCCTTTGTGTTGACAAACATCTTCCGTGACCAATTGGACCGCTATGGTGAAATTTACACAACTTACGAAAAGGTGCTAAAGGGAATTCGTTTGTTCCCAGAAGCCACTGTGATTGCGAATGCGGATTCACCTATTTTCTTGCGTGAAGAATTGCCAAATCCAAAGGTTTACTATGGTTTCAACCACGTACCTGCGGATGGTGATATGCATGCGCCAAGCAACACGGATGGTGTGTTGTCACCAACTAATAACTCAATCTTGCACTACCACTTTATGACCTACGGAAATCAAGGTTACTACTTTAGTAAGACTGATGATTTCAAGCGTCCTGAGTTGGATTACGCTGTGACGAAGTTAACTGAAATGACACCACAATCATCAACGTTTGAAATTGATGGCACACCATTCAAGATTGAAATTGGTGGGATGTACAACATCTATAACGCACTAGCTGCTTATGCAGTTGGTCGCTTTATGGGCGTTGATGTGCCACATGTGCAACATGCTTTCACATCAAATGCACAAATTTTTGGACGTCAAGAAACGATTCAAGTTGAAGACAAGGTCGTTACAATCGTCTTGATTAAGAATCCGGTTGGTGCAAACCAAGTCATTGATATGATGAAGACGGATGACCAACCATTCTCATTGATGACTTTGTTGAACGCGAACTATGCCGATGGAATCGACACAAGTTGGATCTGGGATGCAGACTTTGAATCATTGCATGATACAGGTATTTCTGCCGTTTCAACTGGTGGAGAACGATACAAGGATATGTACGTTCGTTTGAAGATGGCTGGCTTTGGTGATCACCCCATCTATCCTAATTTGAAGGATGTTTTGGGCGCTATTAAAGAAATGCCAACTGAACACGTATATGTTGCGGCCACATACACGGCTATGATGCAATTGCGTGAAGAAATGAAGCAAGCTGGTTACATTAAGGCTGAAAAGGAGGCGTAAGCGAATGACTGAATATAAGCTAAATATTGCGCACCTTTACGGTGACTTGATGAACACGTATGGTGACTATGGAAACGCCGTTTCTTTGGGTTACTACGCGAAGCAATTGGGTGTTGAAGTTGAAACTGAAATCATCTCATTGGGTGATAAGTTTGATGCTAAGGCATACGACTTCGTTCTATTTGGTGGAGGACAAGACTACGAACAAATGATCGTGTCTAAGGACCTACCAAGTAAGGCTGATGCCATCAAAGAATACATCGAAGGTGATGGACCTTTGTTAGGTGTCTGTGGTGGTTTCCAATTGTTGGGTGATTACTTCATTTTAGCTGATGGTACGCGTGTTGAAGGTATCAAGGCGATGGGACATTACACTTTGAACCAACCAAACGGTCGTTTCATTGGGAATGTTATCATTGAAGACCCAACTAACGGGGATGTTTACCGCGGGTTTGAAAATCACCAAGGACGTACATTCCTTGATGACAAGCAACGCCCACTTGGTGAATTGAAGCAAGGTAAGGGAAACAATGGTGAAGATGGTGGTGAAGGACTTGTTTACCGTAATGTTTACGGAACGTACTTCCACGGACCTATCTTTGCACGTAATGGAAACCTAACTTTGCGTGTCTTGGAGAAGATGTTGAACCGTCGTTATCCAGACGTTGATTGGCACAGTCAAATCGAAAAGATTGAGCCTGAATTCTACTAAATAAAAGTTAAATTGAAGACGAGTTATTTACGCAATTAAAACGTAGATAACTCGTCTTGTTTTATTATGTAATCAATTTGCTCAGATGCTTTTTTTATAGGCTAAATTTCGTTATACTGGTAAACAGGACTAAAACGGCATTCAGCTGAATTTGAGAGGAGTACACGACATGGCACAACTATTTTTCAGACACGGGGCAATGGCCAGCGGAAAGAGTATTGAAATTCTAAAGGTTGCTCATAACTATGAAACACAAGGACGTCATGTTTTGTTGCTAACTAGTGCGTTAGACAACCGTACTGAAATTGGTACGATTGCATCACGTATTGGGATGCAACGTCCAGCTCGTGCAATCTCAGATGCAGATGATTTGTTTGCCTTGATTAGTGGCGAAGAAGATATTGCGGCCGTATTGATTGATGAAGCGCAATTCATGACACCAGAACAAGTGTTGCAACTAACCCATGTTGTGGATGACTTGAATATTCCAGTTTTGGCATTTGGTTTGAAGAATGATGCTTTCAACCACTTGTTTGCAGGATCAGAAGCTTTGTTGATTTACGCTGATAAGATCGAAGAAATGAAGACATTGTGCTCATTCTGTGGTCGTAAGGCAACAATGAACCTACGTGTAGCTGACGGCAAGCCAGTTTACGAAGGTGCGCAAGTTCAAATTGGTGGGGATGAATCTTATCTACCTGTTTGTCGTCGTCACTACAACGCGCCAGATCTTGACGTACTGCAAGAACGTTTTGGTAAGAAGTAGTTTTAAAACCAATAAATAAAAAGATTAAAGAAGGATAAACACCATGAATGAAATTTTTGAACGAGTGCAAGCCGTCGTTGATCGTTATGATGAAATCAGTGAAATGATTTCTGACCCAACAATCATCGCAGACACAAAGCGCTTTATGGCCCTTTCTAAAGAAGAAGGTCAACTACGTGAAACTGTGGAAGCCTACCGTAACTACCAAGAAACAATCGAAGAATTGGAAGCTAACCAAGAAATGCTAGCTGAAGAAGACTTGGATTCAGAAATGGAAGAAATGACAAAGGCTGAAATCAAGGAACTTCGTGCAACTAAGGAAGAACTAGAAGAAAAGTTGAAGGTTCTTTTGTTGCCTAAGGACCCTAATGATGACAAGAACATCATCATGGAAATCCACGGAGCCGCTGGTGGAGATGAAGGAGCTTTATTCGCTGCGAACTTGTACGACATGTACGTGCGTTTTGCGGAACGCCAAAACTGGAATGTTGAAATCATTGACGAAAACAAGACAGAAATTGGTGGATACAAGGAAATCGTTTTGATGATCACTGGGGACAACGTTTACTCAAAGTTGAAGTTTGAAAACGGAGCCCACCGTGTGCAACGTGTGCCTGAAACAGAATCAGCTGGACGTGTGCACACATCAACTGCCACAGTTGGTGTGATGCCAGAATACGAAGACGTTGATATCGAAATCGAAGACAAGGACTTGCGTGTCGATGTTTACCGTGCCTCAGGGGCCGGGGGACAACACGTTAACAAGACGTCTTCAGCCGTTCGTATGACCCACTTGCCAACTGGAATTGTTGTTGCGATGCAAGACCAACGTTCACAACAACAAAACCGTTTGAAGGCGATGGAAATCATGAAGGCGCGTGTGTACGATCACTACGCCTCACAAAACGAAGCTGAATATGCTGAACAACGTAAAACTGCCGTTGGTAGTGGAGATCGTTCAGAACGTATCCGTACTTACAACTACCCACAAAACCGTGTGACTGACCACCGTATTGGTTTGACTTTGAACAAGTTGGACCGTGTTATGAACGGTGAATTGGCTGACGTGATTGACGCCTTGGTGATTGCTGACCAAACAGCGAAGCTTGAAGCCTTGAAGCAAGGGTAATTGCAATGTTAGAGGAACAATGGACCATCCAAGCAGTGCGTGACTGGGGAGATTGGCAACTTGAACCTTACGTACATGATAAGACTGAACGTATTGCTCAACTAGAATACCTATTAACGGGGATGCTAGATTGGAATTACAGTCAATTATCAAATAATATGAATACAATTTTAGAAGATCATTTACGTCTTCGTTTTATGGTTGCGGTGCGTGCCATTAAGGGCGGTCAACCGGTGCAATATGCACTAGGACATGCTAATTTTTACGGCCGTGAATTTAACGTGGATAGCCGTGTGCTAATTCCACGTCAAGAAACTGAAGAATTAGTTGAATGGATTCTAAATACGCAACCGAAAACAGAATTGTCAGTCCTGGATATTGGGACTGGTTCAAGTGCAATTGCGACAACGCTGGCCGTTGAACGACCAATATGGAAAGTCACTGCCAGTGATATCTCAACAGATGCACTAGAAGTGGCTAAGAGCAATGCGGAACAATTCAATGCTGATGTAACTTTCGTTGAAAGTGATCTGTTTAGTTCTATTGAAGGGCAATATGATGTGATTGTAAGTAATCCACCATATATTGCTGATTCTGAAGAAGACCAGATGGATACATCAGTAATTGGCTTTGAACCACACTTAGCTTTGTTTGCTGATGATGAAGGGCTAGCTTTGTATAAGAAGATGGCGGCAGATTTGTTGACATACTTGAAGCCAAGCGGACAAGCCTTTTTTGAAATTGGTTACCAACAAGGGCCAACCTTAGTTGCGCTCTTTGAAACATTACCAAATGTGACCGTGACACTTAAGCAAGACATGAGTGGGCATGATCGCATGATTCGTGTGCAACGGGAGGGATAAATATGATGGAAACAAAGATTTGGACATCATCAGAACTTTCAGCAGCCGTATCAGCTATCAAAGCCGGTCAGCTTGTGTCATTTCCAAGTGAAACTGTTTATGGACTAGGGGCGAATGCCTTTGATGAAGTGGCAGTTAAAAATGTTTACGCTGCAAAGGGGCGTCCATCCGACAATCCTTTGATCGTGCACGTCGCTGATATTGAACAAGTATCAGACTTTGCACAAGTAAATGAATGGGCAGAAAAGTTGATGAAACAATTCTGGCCAGGACCACTAACCATGATTTTGCCAGTCCAACCAGATGCATTATCTGAAACGGTAACTGGTGGATTGGATACAGTGGCAATCCGTATGCCTGATAATGATGTTACGCGTCAATTGATTCGTGATGCTGGGGTGCCAATTGTTGGGCCATCAGCTAATACATCAGGCCGTCCATCACCAACACTTGCGACGCACGTTTATCATGACTTGCAAGGCAAGATTGCGGGAGTTGTGGATGATGGGGCGACGATGATTGGGGTTGAATCAACGATCATCGACCTATCTACGGATCAACCAGCTGTTTTGCGTCCAGGAAAGATTACACCAGAGGAGTTAGCCGAAGTACTTGGTACGGACGTTATCTCTGAAGTAACGATGAAGGATGCATCTGCAGCGCCGAAAGCCCCAGGGATGAAGTACCGTCATTATGCACCTGATAAGGATGTCTATATGGTTGGTGCGGATGAATGGGCAGATGTCTTGGCTTGGGTGGACGAACAAGACCAACCAGTTGGTCTGATGATGCCAGCACAAGCCATGACACAACACAAGGTTGACGATGCTTGGTCATTGGGTGAAGATGTAAACAGTGCGATGGCACAATTGTTTGCGGGTCTTCGTCATTTTGATGGTCAAGCAGACGTGAAAACTATTTTTGTGGCTGATTTCGTGCGCGACTCTACTCATGCTGCCTACAACAACCGTTTGTTGAAAGCATCAGGTGGACATCGTGCGACGGAACTATGGACAGATTAGTCTCACGTGAGTACAATTGAGTAAGCTTATACAGTGGGTATGATATAAAATTTCACGGAGGTGTACCACTATGACAAATTATCGAGAATATGATCCAGAACTATGGCAAGCAATTGACCGCGAAGCCGTTCGCCAAGAACGCAACATTGAGTTGATCGCGTCAGAAAACATTGCATCTGCTGGTGTGCGCGCAGCACAAGGAAGTATCCTAACGAACAAGTATGCGGAAGGGTACCCTGGCAAGCGTTACTACGGTGGGACAGAATTCATTGACCAAGTTGAACAATTAGCAATTGATCGTGCCAAGGAATTGTTTGGTGCAGAATATGCGAACGTGCAACCACATTCAGGTTCTCAGGCGAATGCAGCGGTTTACGCAGCTTTGCTACAACCAGGGGATGATGTACTAGGAATGGATTTGAACGCAGGGGGGCACTTGACTCACGGTTCACCAGTTAATTTTTCAGGTAAGCTTTACAACTTCCACGATTACGGTCTAAACGACGAAGAATTGTTGGACTATGACCAAATTCAAGCTTTGGCTGATGAATTCAAGCCTAAGTTGATCGTGGCCGGTGCCTCAGCATACTCACGTTTCATTGATTTCGCGCGTTTGCGTGAAATTGCGGATTCAGTTGATGCGTACTTGATGATTGATATGGCGCACATCGCCGGTCTAATCGCCGCCGGTGTACACCCATCACCAATCCCATACGCTGACGTTGTTACAACGACAACACACAAGACATTGCGTGGACCACGTGGTGGAATGATCTTGGCTAAGGAAGAACTAGGTAAGAAGTTGAACTCTGCCATCTTCCCTGGTACACAAGGTGGGCCTTTGGAACATGTGATTGCTGGTAAGGCAGTTGCATTCTACGAAGACATGCAACCAGAATTCAAGGCATACGGTCAACAAATTGTGGCCAATGCTAAGGCGATGGTTGAAGTCTTCCAACAATCAGACCTTGTTCGTGTTATTTCAGGTGGAACAGACAACCATTTGTTCAACTTGGACCTAACACCAACTGGTTTGACTGGTAAGGAAGCACAAAACTTGTTGGATTCTGTGCAAATCACAACTAACAAGGAAGCTATTCCAAAGGAACCGCGTAGTCCATTCGTGACATCTGGTATCCGTATCGGAACACCAGCCATTACAACCCGTGGCTTTAAAGAAGCAGAATCAGCATTAGTTGCTGAACTTGTTTTGGAAGCGTTGGCGCATCCAGAAGATGAAGAAATTCTGCAAGGGGTTGCTAAGAAAGTCCGTGAATTGACGGATCGTTTTCCATTAAGTGAAATCGAGCACGCCGAATAAATTAATTATTTAGATAGGAGCTACGTTATGAGCAAATTAACAGTATTCGAACATCCACTAATTCAACACAAGTTGACAATTATCCGTAATAAGGAAATTGGAACAAAGGAATTCCGTGAACTAGTTGACGAAATTTCTTCATTGATGGCTTACGAAGTAACTCGTGACCTACCAATGACTGAAATTGATGTGGAAACACCAGTTGCCTGGACAATTCAAAAGACTTTGGCAGGTAAGAAGTTGGCTATCGTGCCTATCTTGCGTGCTGGTCTTGGTATGGTGGACGGAATCATGAAGCTTATCCCTGCTGCTCGTATTGGGCACATCGGTATGTACCGTGATGAAGAAACACTAGAACCAGTTGAATACTTCTTGAAGTTGCCAGAAGACATCGACCAACGTGAAGTTTTGATGGTTGACCCAATGCTTGCAACGGGTGGATCAGCAGACATGGCGATTGATGCTTTGAAGAAGCGTGGCGCAAAGAAGATCAAGTTGATCACAGTTGTTGCTGCACCTGAAGGTGTCGCTGCTGTGCAAAAGGCTCACCCAGATGTTGACATTTATACTGCTGGTTTGGACGATGGTCTAAACGAAGCTGGATACATTGTTCCTGGACTAGGGGATGCTGGAGACCGTTTGTACGGAACTCACTAATTAATTAAAGAACACCTTAGGGTGTTCTTTTTTTATGGCCTAAAACCGAAGGTATTTAAATAAAGTCATTATATTAGGGGCTAGTTCTGAATTTTGCGTATCTTTTAAATGACAATTATTGTTTTAGTAAATTTAGAGCACAAATGGGTTTGTTTAATTGTGATAGAATGCAATTAAATACAAAGTTAATGGGGGATTTTACAATGGCAAATTTAGTAGAGTATCTTTCTGAAGCACATCAATTGATGAGTTTCGCAACAGTAGCAGACAACCACCCATCAGTGCGCACTGTCGGATTTGGTTATGATGAAGCTGAGCCAGGTGTGTTTTACATTGTAACCAAGCCTGAATCTACTAAGGTTGGTGAAATTGAAGGCAATGGAAACGTCGCTTTCTCAACATTCCCAGGAGCTGGTGGTAAGCGTGTTTCAACGAATCAAGCGGTTGCCAAGGTATCAGATAAGCCGTTTTCAGCAATTGCGCACTTGTTTGCAGATAATGCTGGTTGGAAATCTGGACATCCGCATCCAGAAGAAGAAACGATTTTGGAAGTTCATGTAAAGTCTGTTTTACTTGAATCATTCGTTGAAGCGCCTGAAAGTATAGCGTTTTAAAACTCGTTAAACTTTTACTTGATTAGTAAAAACAATCGGGATATAATTTAACAAGCGAAACGCATCTTTAATTCAATCCCGAGAGATTGAAAAGTTGAACGTTAATACCGCGCACTTTGAGTGTGGGGCTATTGAAGTAAAAGACTGATGCAAAATACTGCATCAGTCTTTTTTTTGAGGATAGAGATGCGCGCCTATATGAAGGAGATTTATCATGGAACAACATCGCGACGTCGTTTTGGATGTTAACGAGAAGCCAGGCCTATTCCAATGGGTTGGTTTGTCATTGCAACACCTATTTTCAATGTTTGGTTCAACGGTCTTGGTACCGTTGTTGGTTGGTTTGAACCCAGGAATTGCTTTGTTCAGTTCAGGGGTTGGAACGCTATTACATATTTGGATCACACAAGGTAAGATTCCAGCGTACATGGGATCAAGTTTTGCCTTCATCATTCCAATGATTGCTTTGATGCAAACAACTGGTTATCCAGGAGTTGCAGCCGGGGTTATCTCAGTTGGTTTGGTTTACATGATTGTGGCCATCTTGGTTGCTTTGATTGGAACTGACTGGATCCACAAGTTGCTACCACCTGTTGTTGTGGGCCCAATCATCTTGGTGATTGGATTGTCATTGTCAGGAGCAGCTGCTTCATCAGCAACTTTGTTGGATGGACAATATGACTGGCGTGTCTTCACAGTTTCAATGATTACCTTGGCTGCGGCAATTATCTTCAATATGTTCCTAGGTGGTTTCCTAGGTTTGATTCCAATCTTGCTTGGAATTGTTGTTGGGTACATCGCAGCCTTGGCCTTTGGTTTGGTTGATCTACAACCAGTTGCGAATGCGGCTTGGTTCGCTTTGCCTGACTTTGATATTCCATTCTTGGATTACCAACCTAAGTTCTACTGGAATGCCATTATCGTTATGGCGCCGTTGGCATTGGTTACAATGACAGAACACTTGGGCCACTTGATGGTGCTTGATGATTTGACTAAGCGCGATTACTTCCGTGATCCAGGACTACAACGTACGCTTGCAGGTGACGGAGCGGCATCAATGTTTGCCGGACTTGTTGGTGGTCCAGCTGTAACATCATACGGTGAAAACATCGGAGTTATGGCGATCACTAAGGTTCACTCAGTCTACGTATTGATTGGGGCTGCAATCTTCGCCATCGGGTTCTCATTTGTTGGAAAGTTGTCAGCATTGATTCAAACAATTCCAGGCGCTGTGTCTGGTGGAATTTCATTCTTGTTGTTTGGGGTTATCGCGGTATCAGGATTGCGTATCTTGATTGATAACAAGGTTAACTTTGATATCAAGCGTAACATGATGATTGCGTCACCAGTTATGGTTATCGGAATCGGAAACGCCTACCTACAACTAGGAACTGGCGATGGTGTGGTGCAATTCTCAGGTGTCGCGATTGCTACAGTTATGGCGATTGTCCTAAACTTGATTTTGCCACAACAATCAGTATCTGAAAAAGAATTAGCTGACTAAATAAGTGATTTTAAAAAGTTGAGAAAAGAGTTCACAAAATGTGAGCTCTTTTTTTAATTCTTAAAATATAGCTGGAAAGCAAGTTATAACGGGGTTTGGCATGAATTTTCAGCCTAATTTGCGACTTCTTTGTAAAATGATTTAAAAAAAGTTTGTGAATTTATGCGCTTGAAAACGCCTGTTTATCGCCTTTTTTAAAGTGACAAGAAAAAATAGCAATTTTTAAAGTTGAATTTGTGAAAGAAAGGGGCTAATATAAGGGGGTATTAGCCGAGAACAACACGCCGATTACATGCGCGCTCGCTGATTTAAAAAATTAAGGAGGTGAAGTTCTGTGGAAGAGACCGCATCATTTAGTATTGCGGGACTGATCTTTGACTGGCCGGCCGTGATTTCGATTACCTTTGCAATGGCAGTGATTTTCTTTGGTTTACTTTGGTTATCACATAAGATAACAATGAAGCCAACCAAGAAACAAAATGCCCTTGAAATGGTTATTGAATTTACAAATGGTATTGTCGAAGGTTCATTGCCAAATAAGACAGGAAACGATTTAAAGTTCTATGCGTTTATGTTGTTCATGTTCGTGTTTGTTTCGAATCAAGTTGGTTTGTTCTTACACGTTGGATATGACGGTGTAACGTATCTAAAGAGTGCGACAGCGGATCCGCTAGTTGCCTTTACGTTAGCTTTAATTTCAGTCGGATTAGCTCATTTCTTGAGTGTAAACAAGCTTGGTTTCAAAGGATACATCAAAAATGTATACCTAAGTCCATACCCAGCTTTATTACCAATTAATTTGATTGATCAGTTTACTAGTTTTATGACGTTAGGATTGCGTCTGTTTGGTAATATTTTCGCCGGAGAAATGCTACTAGCATTGCTTTGGGAGTTTGCCAGTTCTGCAGGATTATTAACACTTGTACCAGGGATGTTTATGACCATTGTTTGGGTCGGCTTCTCATTGTTTATTGGTGCAATTCAAGCGTATGTCTTTGTAACACTTACTAGCGTATATGTTGCTGAAAAGATGGAAGCATAATATAAAATTTTTTATTATTTAAATGGAGGAATACTCATGTTGACAGGAAGTATTGCAATGATCGGTGTAGGTCTTGCCGCAGCTGGTGCTGCTATCGGTGGTGGAATTGGTAACGGAATCGTTATCTCAAAGATGTTGGAAGGAATGGCTCGCCAACCTGAACTTGAAGGTAAGCTACGTTCAAACATGTTTATCGGGGTTGCCTTGGTCGAAGCCGTGCCAATCATCACAATCGCCATTGCGTTCATGTTGTTGAACAAGTAATTTAATCAATGGAGGCCAACTAAATGTTGAATCAATTTAGCCTGTTAGGTACTGGTGATGGGTTGGCTTTGGGGAACATGTTGTATCTATTAGTAGCATTTGCAGTTTTGATGGTACTAGTTAAGATATTTGCCTGGGGCCCAGTTACCCAAATGATGGACGAACGTGCTAAGCGTGTTGCTCATGATTTGGATTCTGCGGAAGAGGCACGAATTGAAGCGCAAGCTTTGCAACAAGAACGCCAAGCAGCCTTGGTTGCTGCGCGTAATGATGCTAACCGTATCATCGCGGATGCCAAAGCAGCAGGAACCGCACAAATGGAACAAATTGTCGCTGAAGCACAAACTAAGGCACAAGATGTTCAAACACAAGCAGCGGCGCAAATCGCGCAAGATCGTCAAGAAGCCTTGAACGCTGCTAAGAATGATGTCGCAGAACTTTCTATCACAATCGCGCAAAAAATGATGCAAAAGGAACTTGATATTCAAGAACAAAAAGCATTGATTGATGCGTATATTGATGGGTTAGGAGCGCAAGCAAATGGTAAGCAACAATAAAGTAACGACGGCAAAAAGCTATGCTGTTGCTTTGTTTGAGCTATCACATGCGGATAACGCAGATAGTGTTACTTTAGAGGAACTTCAAGTCCGTGTTGCAGCTTTATCAACTGATGAAGCACTACTAACGGCGTTGCAATCACCACAAGTACCAGCGTCTGTTAAGGCAGATGTTATGAAAACTATCTCAACGGATATGACACCACTAGGTGCTCGTTTCTTGGGATTGGTATTTGAAAATGGGCGCATCGGTGACTTGTCATTGATCGTTGATGCCTACCGTGCATTGGTAGACGAAGATCAAGGACGTGTCACAGCAGAAGTAACCACTGTGGTTGCATTAGATGATGCACAACGTGCGCGTCTAACTTTAAAGTTAAAAGAACAATTTAACGCTAACGAAATTGTCTTAGTCGAAAAGATTGACCCATCAATTATTGGTGGCGTCATTGTACAAGCAAATAACACCACAATGGATGGATCAATTGCTGCTAAGTTGGCAAAGGTTCGCCAATTGATTGTGGATTAATAACTAGTAGATAAACGAGTGAAAGTACGAGGAAGAATTGATATGAGCATTAAAGCAGAAGAAATCAGTTCTCTCATCAAGGCACAATTAGCTAACTACACAGAGAACTTGGATGTTCAAGAAACTGGAACAGTAACATACGTTGGTGACGGAATTGCCCGTGTTGACGGATTGGAAAATGTTCTTTCTGGCGAACTAGTTACTTTTGCAAGTGGCGTATATGGTATGGCACAAAACCTAGAAGAAAATAACGTTGGTATTATTATTCTAGGGCGTTACGATGACATTCACGAAGGTGATGTTGTAACGCGTACAGGGCGTGTCATGGAAGTGCCTGTTGGTGAAGAAATGATTGGACGTGTTGTGAACGCATTGGGACAACCAGTCGATGGATTGGGACCAATCAACACAACAAAGACTCGTCCAGTAGAAACTAAGGCCCCTGGAGTTATGGAACGTAAGTCAGTTTCAGAACCACTACAAACTGGATTCAAGGCGATTGACGCATTGGTTCCAATTGGACGTGGTCAACGTGAATTGATTATCGGAGACCGTAAGACAGGTAAGACATCAGTTGCGATTGACACAATCTTGAACCAAAAGGGTCAAGACATCATCGCGATTTATGTTGCAATTGGTCAAAAGGACTCAACAGTGCGTACACAAGTTGAAACTTTGCGTCGACTTGGTGCGTTGGACTACACAATCGTGATCACAGCTGGTCCTTCAGAACCAGCACCATTGCTATACCTAGCACCTTATGTTGGGGCAGCGATGGGTGAAGAGTTCATGTACAACGGAAAGCATGTTGTGGTGGTTTATGATGACCTATCAAAGCAAGCTACGGCGTACCGTGAGCTGTCATTGATCTTGCGTCGTCCGCCAGGTCGTGAAGCGTACCCAGGTGACGTCTTCTACTTGCACTCACGTTTGTTGGAACGCGCTGCGCGTTTGTCTGACGAATTGGGTGGTGGATCAATGACTGCTTTGCCAGTTATTGAAACACAAGCTGGTGACGTTTCTGCGTACATCCCAACTAACGTTATCTCAATCACTGACGGACAAATCTTCCTTGATTCAGATATGTTCTACGCTGGTGTACGTCCAGCCATCGACGCTGGTACTTCTGTGTCACGTGTTGGTGGAGACGCCCAAATCAAGGCAATGAAGAAGGTTTCTGGAACATTGCGTCTAGACCTAGCTTCATACCGTGAATTGGAATCATTTGCGCAATTCGGTTCTGACTTGGACGAAGCCACACAAGCTAAGCTTGCTCGTGGTCGTCGTACAGTTGAATTGTTGAAGCAACCATTGCACGCACCAATGGCCGTGGAAGACCAAGTTATGGTCTTGTACGCCTTGACTCGTGGATTTATTGATGACGTTGCAATTGAAGATATTGCACGTTTCCAAGAAGAATTGATCAGTGCTATGCATGCGTCACACACAGACTTGTTGCAAGTTATCTTGCAAACAAAGGACTTGCCAGACACTGATTTGATGGATAATGCTTTGGCTGAATTTAAGGCAACTTTTACAGGCAGCCAAAACTAAAGTAGGAGGGCGAAATGGGAGCTTCTTTACAAGAAATTCAACACCGTATCAGCTCAACGAAAAATACCCGCCAAATTACGAGTGCCATGCAAATGGTCTCAACGGCAAAATTGGGTAAAATTCAACGTTCAGGGCAAGGGTATAAGACCTACGCCCAACATCTACACAATGTGGTTGCGCATTTAGCGCAAGCTAAGTTGTCAAATGTTGGTGACACACTATTAGAAAAGCGTGAAGTGAAGCAAGTCGGGTACTTGGTGATCACGTCAGACCGTGGTTTAGTTGGTGGATATAACTCTACTTTGCTAAAGGCTGTCTTGGCTGACATGCAAGACCGTGAATTAGACCGTGACCAAATTGTTATTCTAGCAGTTGGTGGAAACGGCGCTGATTTCTTCAAGAAGCGTGGCTTTAATGTGGCGTATGAATACCGTGAAGTACCTGATGTGCCTGTCTTTAATGAAGTACGTGATATCGTGAAGATGGTTACGGCGATGTACAACAACGAAGTCTTTGACGAGTTGCAAGTTGCCTACCAACACTTCGTATCACGTGTTTCTAACGAAGTCACGATTAACCAATTCCTACCTGTTAACACAGAAGGAATGGAAGTAGAATCTGATGAATCTGGTATCCAACCTGAGTATGAATTTGAACCATCACCGGAACAAATTCTAAACGTGGTTTTGCCACAATATGCGCAAAGCCTCATCTATGGCGCAATCCTAGATGCAAAGACAGCTGAACACGCTGCCTCTGTTAACTCTATGTCTGCGGCTTCAGATAATGCGAAGGAAGTTATCGATAAGTTGGAACTACAATTCAATCGTGCACGTCAGAGTGCAATTACGACTGAAATTACAGAAATTACAGGTGGAATGGCAGCGCTTGAAAAGTAGCGCGTCTTCCATATGAGACATAGAAAGGAAGCACAATGAGTAACGGACAAATTGTTCAAGTCATTGGACCAGTTGTCGATGTGGCCTTTCCAACTGGAACACCTATGCCAGCGATTAACAACGCATTGCTTGTTGATCTTGGGGATGGTCAAAAGTTGACGGTCGAAGTATCGATTGAACTTGGTGACGGAGTTGTACGTACAATTGCGATGGACTCTACAGACGGACTACAACGTGGAATGGCAGTTACTGACACAGGGGCACCTATCGAAGTGCCTGTTGGAGAAGCAACGCTTGGACGTGTGTTGAACGTTTTGGGTGATCCAGTGGACAACGGTGAAGCATTTGCAGATGATGCAATGCGTATGCCAATCCACCGTGCAGCACCAGCTTATGATGAACTAACAACATCAGTTGAAGTTTTGGAAACAGGGATTAAGGTTATCGACTTGTTGGCACCTTATATCCGTGGTGGAAAGATTGGATTGTTCGGTGGAGCCGGAGTTGGTAAGACTGTCTTGATCCAAGAATTGATCCACAACATTGCACAAGGACACAATGGAATTTCTGTCTTTACTGGGGTCGGAGAACGTACCCGTGAAGGTAACGACATGTATCACGAAATGAAGGAATCAGGCGTATTGTCTCAAACAGCCATGGTCTATGGTCAAATGAACGAGCCGCCTGGAGCACGTATGCGTGTTGCCTTGACTGGATTGACAATTGCGGAATACTTCCGTGATGTTAACCACCAAGACGTGTTGTTGTTCATCGACAACATCTTCCGATTCACACAAGCTGGATCTGAAGTTTCTGCCTTGCTAGGTCGTATTCCATCAGCCGTTGGTTACCAACCAACATTGGCGACTGAAATGGGACAATTGCAAGAACGTATTACGTCAACTAAGAATGGATCAATTACGTCTATCCAAGCCGTTTACGTGCCTGCCGATGACTATACTGACCCAGCGCCTGCGACAACATTTGCCCACTTGGATGCCACAACTAACTTGGAACGTTCTTTGACTCAACAAGGAATTTACCCTGCCGTGGATCCATTGGCTTCTACATCAACGGCTTTGACACCTGAAATCGTTGGACAAATGCATTACGAAGTAGCGTCAGAAGTACAACGTACTTTGCAACGTTATCGTGAATTGCAAGACATCATCTCAATCCTAGGAATGGATGAATTGTCTGATGAAGAAAAGACAATCGTTAACCGTGCGCGTCGTATCCAATTCTTTTTGTCACAACCATTCTCTGTTGCGGAAACCTTTACTGGGGTCCAAGGAGAATACGTGCCAGTTGCGGAAACAGTTCGCAGTTTCAAGGCTATCCTTGATGGTGAATTTGACCAATACCCAGAAGAAGCGTTCCGTAACGTGGGAGCGATTGAACAAGTGGCCCAAAAAGCTGAAAAGCTAAAGGGTTAACCTAAAGGAGGTCGCCGATGTTAGAAAAGCACACCTTTGCGGTTGATGTCGTAACGCCTGATGGCGATGTCTTTACTTACGCAGATGCGACGATGGTCGTTTTACACACAGTTAGTGGTGAAACGGGTGTCATGGCAAACCACACACCATTTATTTCAGCGTTGACGATCAGTGAAGTTAAGATCGAAAACAAGGCTGAAGGATTTGAAAAGTTGATTGCGGTCAATGGTGGTTTTGCGGAATTTTCAAATAATCTATTAACTATTGTTGCGGATGCAGCGGAACGTGCGGAGACGATTGACGTTGCTCGTGCGAACGCAGCTCGTGAACGTGCCGAACGTCATTTGCGTGAAGCACACAGCAAGCGTGAATCAGAACGTGCCGAAGCAGCTTTGCGTCGTGCCGTGAATCGTATTCATGCCGCAACTGGTAAATAATTAAACATAAAACCCTGAGGTATTCACTAAGATATCTCAGGGTTTTATTGTGCTTACAAAAAAGAAAACAACAGATGAAGTTGTATTCATAGTCGATTAACACCTAACAACAGCGTATAATGTTTAATGATAGATTTTTCGAATGGAGAACAATATGAAGCGATTTAAGAAAATGATGATGACATTGTTTGCTTTGGGATTAGTCCTTGCGCCAATGTCAGCGTCAGCGGCTGTGTTTAAGCCAGAAACGAAGAGTAGTGCGGCGTTGTTGATTGATTTGAATACTGGTCGTGTGCTTGCTGACAAGAACAGCAACGAACGTCTACCGCTAGGATCAGTTTCTAAGCTAGTAGTGGCTTACTTTATTGAAGAAGCCGTAGCAGATGGTAAATTGTCATGGGACCAAAAGATTAAGATCAAGCCTAAGTTCGTAGAATACAGTCATGACTTGTCCGTTGCGACGGTACCTTTGTATTCGGAAGGGGAATACACACTGCATGATTTGATGAATGCAACGTTGATTCCATCAAGTAACAGTGCGTCACTAGTCTTGGCTGATTTGATTGCTGGGGATCAAGAAAAGTTTAACCAAATGGCTAATGAAAAATTAGCTAGTTGGGGAATTCCAAACGCGAACTGGTCATCTGCCAGTGGTTTGCCAGTTGGCGCGCTAGGACCATTCCAAACAGATACATATCATGAAGATGAAATGAACCGTTTGTCAGCTCGTGAAGTAGCTATTATTGCAGGTCGTCTACTGCAAGATCATCCACACGTTTTGACATTCAATGGAACAGTTACCGCACCATTCCCTGATGGGAAAGGCGGCAGTGTAACGTTGGAAAATACAAATAAGTTGTTGGAAGACCCAGATTACGATGTTGAGGGGATGAAGACTGGAACCATTTTGGAATATGGTAAAAATTTAGTTGCGAAGACGAAGATTCATGGTGTGCCAGTTCTGTCTGTACTTTTGAATGCGAAGCCTGCAGATAGCGAAACTGAATTGTTTGTTTCATCTAAGAATATGTGGAACCAAGCAAGTGAAGCATTGGTCGCAGAAATAGCACCGAAGGGAATGTCACTAGGTGAAGTGAAAGAAAAGACAGCAAATATTGGCATTGTGAAGGTTGATTTAGCTGACGAACACAAGTACCTGCTAGGAAAGAACGAAGAAAAGCCAAGTTTTACTGATGTAAAGTTGAACGGAGAAGCCCCATTTAAGGCTGGACAAAAGATTGGAACAGCAACATGGGATTTTGCTGGAAAGCCAGATTTCTTTTTGCCGGAAGTTGGATCAGTAGCTGTACAAGCAACTGAAAAGACTGATGAAGCCAATTGGTTTGTTCGTACATGGCGTGCTATTTTTAATTAATGTCTAGGGGGACGGAGATTTGAATAAGAATATGAAGGCGTTGCTAAGTGTTGTGTTGATTTTATTGGGTGGTTTCTGGTTTTATCAACAAGCGATGACACCAGTGAAGTTGGACTCTACTAAAGAAGCTGTTAAAAACGAAGAAAACAAAAAGACACCACGTCTTGAAGCGGAACATAAAGAAGCGGCTAAGCAAAAGCAAGCATCTGAATTACCTGCTTCAGCGGATGAAAAGAATCCAGCCTTGGTGCTTGTCAATAAAGAGCACCCTTTGAAAGAAGAAATTAACTTCGAAAAGGCTGAAATGCGTGGTGTGCCATACAATGGCTTGATGACACAAGCGCTAACTGATTTTGTTAAGGGAGCTGCGCAAGCTGGTGTGCCAGTAACAATTGTTTCAGCTTATCGTTCAATCGCTTACCAACAAACAGTTATTGATACACAAGTAAAGCAATACTTGGATCAAGGTAAGAGTGAAGATGAAGCGATGAAGTTGACGTTGCAATATATTCAAACACCAGGGGCCAGTGAACATCATACTGGTTTGGGTGTTGATATTATGGCTGACGAATACTGGAACGTACATCATGCTTTGAATCCTGAAGCTGATGAAACAAAGTCACAACAATGGTTGATCAAGCACGCGCCTGATTATGGTTTGGTTTTGCGTTACCCTAAGTCTAAAGAAGCTCGTAAGAGCACTGGGATTGAGTATGAGAGTTGGCATTTCCGTTATGTAGGTGTGGAAAACGCTAAGTACATGGCTGAAAATGACCTAACTCTAGAACAATACTGGGAATTAATGGACGCAAAGAAGTAATAAACCGCAGTAAATCTGACAGTTAACGCTTTTTTTGATAAAATAAGCGTTATAAAAATAAAGAAAGTAGGACGAAGCAATGATCGTATTGTCTGGAACAATTGGGGCAGGGAAAACAAGTCTAACGACGATGTTGGCAGAGCATCTAGGAAGTGATGCTTTTTACGAATCGGTAGATGACAATCCAATCTTGCCATTATTTTACGAAGATCCGCAACGATACGGATTCTTGTTGCAAAACTACTTCTTGAACAAGCGTTTGGAAAACATCAAAGATGCGCGTGTGCAAAAGTTAAACATTATTGATCGTTCGATCTATGAAGATCGTTTGTTGTTCCAACTAAACGCAGATTTGAATCGTGCAACACAAACAGAAGCAGAGATTTACGCTGATTTGTTGAACAACATGATGGAAAAAATTGAATCTTCAACAGAACAAAAAGATCCTGATTTGTTGATTCACATTTCTGTTAGCTTCGATAAGATGCTAGAACGTATTAAGAAGCGTGGTCGTGATTTCGAACAACTAGACAATGACTCTAGTTTGTTTGAATACTACAAGGAATTGAACCAACGTTACACAGATTGGTTTGAAGCTTATGATCGTTCGCCTAAGTTGCAAATTAATGGGGATGAATACGACTTCGTTGAAGACCCAAAGGCGCGTGAAGAAGTTTTGGCAATTATTGACGCTGAATTAGAGAAACTAAACCTACGTTAGGAGTGGAGACACATGATTGATATTAAGTTGATGCGTAGTAACGCAGAAGAAGTAAAGGAACGTTTGGCAACTCGTGGAGTTGATGGGGCAACTATCGACGCTATCTTGGCTGATGACGTTAAGCGTCGTGACTTGTTGGTCCGCGTTGAAGAATTGAAGGCACGCCGTAACACTGTGTCTGATGAAATTGGACAAAAGAAGCGTAACAAGGAAGATGCTTCTGAAACAATTGCAGAAATGCAAGCTGTCTCAGCTGAAATTCGTGAATTGGATGAACAAGTTACAGCGCTAGAATCAGCAATCGAAAACCGTATGTTGATGCTACCTAACTTGCCAAACCCAGGAATCCCTGTAGGAGCTGATGAAGAAGCGAACCGTTTGGAACGTACGATTGGTGAAGTTCGTCAATTCGACTTCAAGCCAAAGGCCCACTACGAACTTGGTGAAGACCTAGGAATTTTGGACTGGGAACGTGGAGCTAAGGTTTCTGGTGCGCGTTTTGTCTATTATGTAGGTCAAGGTGCTCGTCTAGAACGTGCCGTGTACAACTTCATGTTGGATCAACACCAACAAGAAGGTTACAAGGAAATGATCACACCATACATGGTTAAGGACGCTGCTATGTTTGGAACTGGTCAATATCCTAAGTTTGAAGAAGATGCTTACCGTATGAAGGGTGACGAAGGTATGACTTTGATCCCAACTGCGGAAGTGCCTTTGACTAACTTCTACCGTGAAGAAATCTTGGACGCTGAAAAGTTGCCAATCTCATTGACTGCTGTTTCACCATCATTCCGTCAAGAAGCTGGTTCAGCAGGACGTGACACACGTGGACTAATCCGTATGCACCAATTCAACAAGGTTGAAATGGTTAAGTTTGCTAAGGCAGACGAATCATACGATGCATTGGAACAAATGGTTACTGATGCAGAAAACATCTTGCAAAAGCTAGAATTACCATACCACGTCTTGACTTTGTCTACAGGAGACATGGGATTCTCAGCAGCCAAGACATATGACTTGGAAGTCTGGATGCCAGAACAAGAACTATACCGTGAAATTTCTTCTGTATCTAACACAGAAAACTTCCAAGCTCGTCGTGCACGTATTCAATACCGTGACGAAGATGGAAAGCTGCAATTTGCTCACACATTGAACGGATCTGGACTTGCGGTTGGTCGTACAGTAGCAGCTATTTTGGAAAACTACCAAAATGAAGATGGAACAGTTACTATTCCAACTGCATTAGTACCTTACTTTGGGGCCGAAAAGATTGTTCCTGAAGACCAAATCTAGTCATATACCCAGTTAAAACAACTGAAAACGACTAAAAATAGAATAAAAGTGATTAAAACAGCAATTATCTTAGATAATTGCTGTTTTTTTATCAAAAAAGGGTTGCATAAACAAAAAGAGGTGTGTATTATAGGTTAAGTGCTAAGGGGGAAACAACTTAGCCACCTGGTTCGAAAAACTTTTAAAAAATATTTCGAAAGAAACGTTGACAAAAGTTGCTGAGCTTGATATGATTAATAAGTTGTCTCAGGTAGATGAGACAAAAAGCGTATGCGGATGTGGCGGAACTGGCAGACGCGCTGGATTTAGGTTCCAGTGCCTTCGGGCGTGCAGGTTCGATTCCTGTCATCCGCATTTGCCGACTTAGCTCAGCTGGCAGAGCACTTCACTAGTAATGAAGGGGTCGCTGGTTCGAATCCAGTAGTCGGCATTTGGGAGTATATCTCTCAAATTAAAAAAATTAATAATATGCACCTATAGCGCAATTGGATAGAGTGTCTGACTACGAATCAGAAGGTTGCAGGTTCGACTCCTGCTAGGTGCATTCTTAAAAAACGATCAAGTTTACTTGGTCGTTTTTTTGTCGCCTTTTCAGACTTTGACTATTATTGACATTAGTAAATGAGTTGGCGTATAATTTTGGACAACAAAAGCGGGAGGGACAATGATGAACAATATTTCAGATCAAATTGAAGCTTATCTCAAGAGTTTGTTGTCAGAATCAGATCAGATTGAATTGAATCGTTCAGCTTTAGCTGAAAAGTTCGATGTTGTACCATCTCAAATTAATTATGTGATGCGAAGCCGTTTCTCTTTGCAGAATGGCTATGTCGTTGTTTCTAAACGTGGTGGTCGTGGTTTTATTCGGATTGAACGTGTACATCTTAAACAAGAGTCTGAACGCTTTGACGACTTGATCGAACAAGTAGGTCAAGTCGTGACGATCCAGCAAGCAGAAGCGGTTTTAGGGTGCTTAGTGCGGGATAGTTTGATCACTGAACATGAAGCGATGCTGATGCGTACTTTGTTTGATAAAGATGCGCTGGCAGTAACAGGGATGACTGCAGAAAATCGTCTTCGTGCCCGTTTATTACATCAATTATTGAATCGATTAAAATTTGAAAGTGAGCGTGACTAAGTATGGAAAAACAATATACAGATAGCGCGAAAAATGTTCTAACGTTAGCGCAAGAACAAGCCAAGCGTTTCCAACACCAAGCGGTGGGGACAGAACACGTTCTATTAGCATTAGTACTAGAACATAACAGTATCGCTGGTAAGGTATTGGCACAATTCTTTGTCAACGAAGCGGCGGTACGTGAAGAAATTGAACAATTCACCGGCTATGGAAACTTAGCTCGTGACTTTAATAGTAGTTACCTACCTTATTCACCTAAGGTGCAAACGGTTTTGAACCAAGCTGCTGAGCAAGCTAAGTTAGCTGAACAAAAGCAAATTGGGACAGAGCACATTTTGTTGGCATTGATTTCAGATGAAACAATTTTGGCCTCACGTATTTTGGCGGCCTTAGAAGTTAACTTGAGTGACTTGCGTCATGCAATTATTCAAAAGACTGGTTTTGACCCACAAACTAAGGCGAACAAGAAGGGTGACAAGCGTCGCCGTAACCAACAAAAGGAACCTGTTGAAGGGACGCCTTTGCTAGATTCTTTGGCTAAGGACCTAACGCAACAAGCACGTGATCAAAAGATGGATCCGGTGATTGGTCGTGATGCAGAAGTGCAACGTGCGATTCAAATCTTGGCACGTCGTTCTAAGAACAATCCTGTCTTGGTTGGAGAACCTGGGGTTGGTAAGACTGCGATTGCGGAAGGATTAGCCCAACGCATCGTGGCTGGTAACGTCCCACACGATTTGGCACATAAGCGTCTAATGATGTTGGATATGGGATCTTTGATTGCGGGGACTAAGTTCCGTGGTGAATTCGAAGATCGTTTGAAGAACATTGTGGATGAAATTCAACAAGAACAAGATGTTATTTTGTTTATTGATGAATTGCACACATTGATTGGTGCTGGTGGCGCTGAAGGTGCCATCGATGCAGCTAACATCTTGAAGCCAGCCTTGGCCCGTGGTGAACTACAAACAATTGGGGCAACGACATTAGATGAATACCAAAAGTACATTGAAGCTGATGCGGCGTTAGAACGTCGTTTCGCTAAGGTGATGGTTGAAGAACCTACCCAAGAAGAAGCGATTGCGATTCTTGAAGGTTTGAAGCCGCGTTATGAAAAGTTCCACCAAGTTGCGATTACAGACAATGCTATTCAAGCAGCGGTAAAGCTATCTAGCCGTTACCTAACGGATCGTTTCTTGCCTGACAAGGCCATTGACCTAATGGATGAAGCGGCCGCTAAGGTGCGTATTACGGGTGTTGCTGAACCAACAGAACACGCCAAGCTACAAGACGCTTTACGTCAATTACAAGTTGAAAAGGAAGAAGCCATTGCGGCTTTGGACTTTGAAGCAGCTGCGAACCTGCGTCATGCAGAAATGGCCCAACGTGCTGCGTTGGATGCGTATGAACAAGTACATGCAAATGTGGCGCCGGTTTATGCGATGTCAGTCGATGAAGCAGATATTACGAAGTTGTTAGCTGAACAAACAGGGATTCCATTGGCTGAAATGGCGACGGATGAACAAACACGTTTGCTACACTTAGAAGAAGACTTGCATAAGCGCGTTATCGGACAAGATGAAGCTGTATCTGCAGTTGCTCGTGCTATTCGTCGTAGTCGTTCTGGATTGAAGAATCCAAACCGTCCAATCGGGACATTTATGTTCTTAGGACCTACTGGAACAGGTAAGACTGAGTTGGCTAAGGCGCTGGCTGCGACTGTATTTGGTTCTGAAGAGAACATGATTCGTGTCGATATGTCTGAATACCGTGAAGCACACACAGCTAGTCGTCTAGTTGGTTCAGCGCCTGGTTACGTGGGATACGATGAAGGTGGACAATTGACTGAACAAGTACGTCGTCAACCATACTCAGTGCTACTATTGGATGAAGCGGAAAAGGCCCACCCAGATATTTACAACTTGATGTTGCAAGTGTTTGATGATGGGTACCTAACAGATGCTAAGGGTCGTAAGGTTGATTTCCGTAACACGATTATCATCATGACATCTAACTTAGGTGCAACACGTCTACGTGACGAAAAGAAGGTTGGATTTGGTTCAACATCATCTGCGGATGATTACGAAGCAATGAAGGCGTTGGTTCAAGCAACTTTGAAGGATGCGTTTCGACCAGAGTTCATTAACCGTTTGGATGAAAGTGTTGTCTTCCACTCACTAACTAAGCCAGAACTACACGAAATCGTGAAGTTGATGTCTAATGACGTCATTGCGCGTTTGGCTGAACGTGGTATCCACGCTAAGTTGACACCAGCTGCGATTGATGTGGTGGCTGAAGCTGGCTTTGATCCTGAATATGGTGCACGTCCAATTCGTCGAGCTTTGCAAACGCAAGTTGAAGATAAGTTGGCCGAAGCATTGTTGGCGGGTGAGTTAACAGAAGATAAGCAAGTTGTTGTAGGTGCAAAGCAAGGTAAGATTACTTTGACTTACAAAGATGTTGAAAAAATAGCCGTCCCTTCATAAAAGCCTGATTGAATGGGGATGTAAGGGGGCTTGAATTTTAGTTACTTTTTGCGTATAATTGTGTATACGTTTAATTGTGCAAAAAAGATGGTTGCTAGGAAATATTGTCCCTAAATACCTATATATCAAAGACAGGAGCATTTTTTGAAATGAAGATGCTTTTGTCTTTTTTGTACTTAAAAACCAGTTTTTTTATGAAATGTAATCAAATTGTAAAGAGATTGTAATGTGCAATTGGCAAATATGAAGCGAGGTGGAAGACTTGGTAGGAACACTAGTTAAATACGGTAAACACCGTGTTCGTCGTAGTTACGCGCGAATTAAGGAAGTCCTTGATTTGCCAAACTTGATTGAAATCCAAACGGATTCATACAACTGGTTCTTGGATGAAGGATTGCGTGAAATGTTTACAGACATTTTGCCAATTGAAGATTTCCAAGATAAGTTGTCATTGGAATTTGTGGACTATAAGCTTATGGAGCCTAAGTACACAGTAGAAGAAGCACGTGACCATGATGCGAATTATTCAGCACCATTGCACGTTACGTTGCGTCTAACAAACAAAGAAACTGGTGAGATCAAGTCTCAAGATGTATTCTTTGGTGATTTCCCATTGATGACAGAACAAGGTACGTTCATCATCAACGGTGCGGAACGTGTTATCGTTTCACAACTTGTACGTTCACCTGGTGTGTACTACAACGAAGCAGCTGACAAGAACGGACGTCCTGTTTACGGAACTACTTTCATTCCTAGCCGTGGTGCTTGGATGGAATTCGAAACAGATGCTAAGGGATTGGACTACGTACGTATCGACCGTACACGTAAGTTGCCAATGACTGAATTGGTTCGTGCCCTAGGTTTCGGTTCAGACACTGAAATCTTGGAAATCTTGGGATCAAACTATGACTCTCTAGGATTGACTTTGGACAAGGATGTTCACAAGGATGTTAACGACTCTCGAGTTGAAGAAGCCTTGAAGGACATTTACGACCGTTTGCGTCCAGGAGAACCTAAGACTGCAGAATCAGCTCGTTCATTGTTGACAGCTCGATTCTTCGACCCACGTCGTTACGATTTGGCACCAGTTGGTCGTTACAAGATCAACAAGAAGTTGTCATTGAAGACACGTTTGATGGGTATGACTTTGGGTGAAACTTTGGCAGATCCTGAAACTGGTGAAGTGTTGTTCGAAAAGGGAACATTGATCGACAAGAAGGTTATGAGTGTCTTGGCACCATTCCTTGATCGTGATGACTTTAAGACAGAAACACACATGCCATCAGAAGATGCGATTGTTACAGAACCTGTTGTCTTGCAACGTATCCTAGTTCAAGACCCTTCAGATCCTGAAGCTGTTGTGCCTATGATCGGAAACGGTCACTTCGACGAAACTGTTCGTACTGTTAAGACAGCCGACATCATCGCCGGAATGAACTACTTCTTGAACCTACAATTGAACATCGGTCAAACTGATGACATCGATCACTTGGGAAACCGTCGTGTTCGTCGTGTTGGTGAATTGTTGCAAAACACATTCCGTATTGGTTTGAGCCGTATGGAACGTGTGGTTCGCGAACGTATGTCAATTCAAGATCCTGATACTGTAACACCACAACAATTGATCAACATTCGTCCAGTTGTTGCGGCTGTTAAGGAATTCTTCGGATCTTCACAATTGTCACAATTCATGGACCAAACAAACCCATTGGGTGAATTGACTAACAAGCGTCGTCTTTCAGCCCTTGGACCTGGTGGTTTGACACGTGACCGTGCCGGATATGAAGTCCGAGACGTTCACTATACTCACTATGGACGTATGGACCCAATCGAAACACCTGAAGGACCTAACATCGGGTTGATCAACTCATTGGCCACATACGCTCGTGTTAACCGTTACGGATTCATCGAAACACCTTACCGTCGTGTCTCATGGGACACACACAAGGTTACAGAAAAGACTGACTACCTAATGGCCGACGAAGAAGATAACTTCGTTGTTGCGCAAGGTAACTCTGTCTTGAACGATGATGGTTCATTTACAACTGATACTGTTTTGGCCCGTAAGGGACACGACAACATCGAAGTGCCAATCGACCAAGTCGACTACATGGACGTTTCTCCTAAGCAAATCGTTGCGGTTGCCACTGCGGCTATTCCTTTCTTGGAAAACGACGACTCAAACCGTGCCTTGATGGGTGCCAACATGCAACGTCAAGCTGTTCCTTTGATTGATCCACATTCACCATTGATTGGTACTGGGATTGAATACAAGGCAGCCCACGACGCCGGTGTTGCGATCATCGCGAAGTTTGCTGGTGTAGTTGAATACGTTGATGGACGCGAAATCCGCGTTCGTCGCGATGACGGTTCATTGGACAAGTACAAGCTAATGAAGTTCCGTCGTTCAAACGCTGGTAAGAACTACAACCAACGTCCAATCGTTAAGGTTGGCGACATCATCGACGTAGATGACGTTTTGGCTGATGGACCATCAATGGAACAAGGTGAATTGGCCTTGGGACAAAACCCATTGATCGCCTTCATGACATGGCAAGGATACAACTTTGAAGATGCCATCATCATTAACGAACGTTTGATTCGTGATGACGTGTACACGTCAATTCACATTGAAGAATACGAATCAGAAGCTCGTGACACAAAGCTTGGCCCTGAAGAATTCACTCGTGAAATCCCTAACACTGGGGAAGAACAATTGAAGAACTTGGACGACCGTGGAATTATCCGCGTCGGGGCTGAAGTTGATGATGGCGACATCTTGGTTGGTAAGGTTACACCTAAGGGTGTTACTGAATTGTCAGCTGAAGAACGCTTGTTGCACGCCATCTTCGGTGAAAAGGCTCGCGAAGTTCGCGATACTTCATTGAAGGTGCCACACGGTGGTGGTGGTGTGGTTCAAGACGTTCGTATCTTCACTCGTGAAAACGGTGATGAATTGGCACCAGGGGTTAACATGATGGTTCGTGTATACATTGCACAACGTCGTAAGATCCAAGTTGGTGACAAGATGGCGGGACGTCACGGAAACAAGGGTACGGTTTCAGTTATCGTGCCTTCTGAAGACATGCCATACATGCCAGACGGAACTCCAGTTGATATCATGCTTTCACCCATGGGTGTGCCTTCTCGTATGAATATCGGTCAAGTGCTTGAATTGCACTTGGGTATGGCTGCTCGTGAACTAGGTATCCACGTTGCTTCTCCTGTCTTTGACGGGGCTCGTGACTCAGATATCTGGGATGCTATTAAGGAAGCTGGATTGCCAGCTGACGGTAAGAGCGTACTTTACGACGGACGTACTGGTGAAGCCTTCGACAAGCGTGTTGCGGTTGGTATCATGCACTACATGAAGCTAGCCCACATGGCGGAAGACAAGATCCACGCCCGTTCAATCGGACCTTACTCACTTGTTACGCAACAACCATTGGGTGGTAAAGCTCAATTCGGTGGACAGCGTTTCGGTGAAATGGAAGTTTGGGCCCTTGAAGCGTACGGGGCTGCTCACACATTGCAAGAAATCTTGACATACAAGTCCGACGACGTTGTTGGACGTGTTAAGACATACGAAGCAATCATTAAGGGTGAACAAATTCCTAAGCCAGGTGTTCCGGAATCATTCCGTGTCTTGGTTAAGGAATTGCAAGCTCTTGGTTTGGACATGAAGGTTCTTGACGCAAATTCAGAAGAAATTGAATTGCGCGACATGGACGATGACATGGAAAACGAAGTCGTTAACCTAGATAAGGCTACTGACTCTGTTGACAAGGCCGTTGAAGCTAAGTTCAATCGTGAAGACGAAGGACAAGTTGCTGACGACGTTATCCAAATCAATGAAGTACGCGAAGATTAATAACATTTAAACATCGACTGGTCTAGCAAGTAGCTAGGCCTGTGATGACTGATTAATTACGGTTGGTTAGTCATTGCAGGTTTAGCCTTTCTAGACGCAGCGATGAGTGCGAACAAGATATGAAAGGGGTAAACCAATGATTGATGTCAATAAATTTGAAAGCATGCAAATCGGTTTGGCAAGTCCAAACAAGATTCGCAGCTGGTCACATGGTGAAGTTAAGAAGCCCGAAACTATCAATTATCGAACACTAAAGCCTGAAAAGGATGGATTGTTTGATGAACGAATCTTTGGTCCTACCAAGGATTACGAATGTGCCTGTGGAAAGTACAAGCGTATTCGTTATAAGGGAATCGTCTGTGACCGATGTGGTGTTGAAGTAACTACTGCAAAGGTACGTCGCGAACGTATGGGGCACATTGAATTGGCTGCTCCAGTTTCACACATCTGGTACTTCAAGGGAATCCCATCACGTATGGGTCTTGTCTTGGACATGTCACCACGTTCACTAGAAGAGATCATTTACTTCGCTTCTTACGTGGTTACTGATGCCGGTGACACACCACTTGTTGAAAAGCAATTGTTGTCAGAACGTGAATACCGCGAACACAAGCAACAATACGGTACTGCCTTTAAGGCTGGTATGGGTGCGGAAGCCATCAAGGCATTGCTAGCCAATGTTGACCTTGAAGGTGAAGTCGCTCAATTGAAGGCTGAATTGCGTGAAGCAACTGGTCAAAAGCGTATTCGTGCCGTTCGTCGTTTGGACATTATCGAAGCCTTCGTTAAGTCAGGTAACAAGCCTGAATGGATGGTAATGGATGTTATTCCAGTTATCCCACCTGACTTGCGTCCGATGGTACAACTAGAAGGTGGTCGTTTTGCGACTTCTGACTTGAACGACTTGTACCGTCGTGTAATTAACCGTAACAACCGTTTGAAGCGTTTGCTAGAATTGAATGCCCCAGGTATTATCGTGCAAAACGAAAAGCGTATGTTGCAAGAAGCGGTCGACGCTTTGGTCGATAACGGTCGTCGTGGACGTCCCGTTACTGGTCCTGGTAACCGTCCGTTGAAGTCTTTGTCACACATGTTGAAGGGTAAGCAAGGACGTTTCCGTCAAAACTTGCTTGGAAAGCGTGTTGACTACTCTGGACGTTCAGTTATCGACGTTGGTCCATTCTTGAAGATGAACCAAATGGGATTGCCTGTGCCAATGGCCGTTGAATTGTTCCGTCCATTCATCATGAAGGAATTGGTTGAACGCGAAATGGCTGGAAACATCCGTGCCGCTAAGCGTAAGATCGACCGTCGTGATGATGAAGTGATGGACGTGTTGGAAGACGTTATCAAGGAACACCCAGTTCTATTGAACCGTGCCCCAACTCTTCACCGTCTTGGAATCCAAGCGTTCGAACCAGTGTTGGTTTCAGGTAAAGCAATGCGTTTGCACCCATTGGTTACTGAAGCGTACAACGCCGACTTCGACGGAGACCAAATGGCCATCCACGTTCCTTTGTCAGATGAAGCTCAAGCTGAAGCACGTTTGCTAATGCTTGCCGCTGGTCACATCTTGGCACCTAAGGACGGTAAGCCTATCGTTGCGCCATCACAAGACATGGTTATCGGTAACTACTACTTGACTACTGAAGAATCTGGTCGTGAAGGTGAAGGGATGATCTTTAAGGACATCAACGAAGCCCGCACTGCTTTGCAAAATGGTTATGTTCACTGGCACACTCGTGTTGGAGTTCAAACATCATCATTCCCAGCGTCAAAGCCATTTACCGATGAACAACGTTCACGCATTATGGTAACAAGTGTTGGTAAGTTGTTGTTCAACGACATCTTGCCTACTGACTTCCCATACTTGAACGAACCTACAGAAGCCAACTTGAAGGGTATTGACGATCGTTTCTTCCTAGAACCAGGAACTGACGTGAAGGCATACTTGGCAGATACTGCTATCTTGCCACCATTCAAGAAGGGTTACTTGTCAGACATCATCGCTGAAGTCTACAAGATCTACAAGGTTACAGAAACGTCATTGCTATTGGACCGTATGAAGGACCTTGGTTACGCAGACTCAACTAAGTCAGGTTTGACTGTTGGGGTTGCCGACGTTACTGAATTGAAGGAAAAGCCAGCAATCATTGAAGCAGCCCATGAAAAGGTTGCGACAGTGACAAAGCAATTCCGTCGTGGATTGATTACAGATGATGAACGTTATGAACGTATTATCGAAATTTGGAACCGCGCTAAGGATGATATCACTGAAAAGCTTATTGCTCACTTCGAAGTGGACAACAACATCTTCATGATGTCAGATTCAGGAGCTCGTGGTAACATCTCTAACTTCTCACAACTTGCTGGAATGCGTGGATTGATGGCCGCTCCTAACGGAAAGATCATGGAATTGCCGATCATCGCCAATTTCCGTGAAGGACTATCCGTTTTGGAAATGTTCTTCTCAACCCACGGAGCTCGTAAGGGTATGACCGACACGGCCTTGAAGACTGCCGACTCAGGTTACATGACTCGTCGTCTGGTTGACGTTGCGCAAGACGTTATCATTCGTGAAATGGATTGTGGAACTGATCGTGGTTTGGATGTTGCGGCTATCATGAACGGTAACGAAGTGATTGAACCACTTTACGACCGTATCTTGGGACGTTTCGCACAAAAGACTGTTCTTCACCCTGAAACTGGTGAAGTCATCGTTGCCCACAACCAAATGATTGAAGAAGCAGAAGCTAAGGCAATCATCGAAGCGGGTATTACTTCAGTTAACATCCGTTCAGCGTTCACTTGTAACACTGAACACGGAGTCTGTGTACTAGACTACGGTCGTAACATGGCTACTGGAGATATCGTTGAAGTTGGTGAAGCTGCCGGAACTATCGCCGCTCAATCAATCGGAGAACCTGGAACACAATTGACAATGCGTACTTTCCACACGGGTGGAGTTGCCGGAAACGACATCACGCAAGGTCTTCCTCGTGTCCAAGAAATCTTTGAAGCACGTAACCCTAAGGGTCGTGCGATGATTACTGAGGTTACTGGTGAAGTTAAGTCAATCGAAGAAAACCCAGCGGAACGTACGAAGGAAGTTACCATCGAAGGTAAGACTGATACTCGTACTTACACATTGCCTATGGCTGCACGTATGCGTGTTGCTGAAGGGGATATGATCCACCGTGGTGAAACTTTGAACGAAGGTTCAGCTGATCCTAAGGAAATGATCGAAGTTCGTGACACACTTGCTACAGAAAACTACTTGGTTGACCAAGTGCAAATGGTTTACCGTATGCAAGGTGTTGAGATCTCTGACAAGCACATCGAAGTTATGGCTCGTCAAATGATCCGTAAGGTTCGTGTCATGGATCCAGGTGAGACTGACTTGTTGCCAGGTACTTTGATGGATATCGCGGAATTCCGTGAAGCCAACGAAAAGCCATTGGTTGAAGGTAAGTTGCCAGCGACTGCTCGTCCAGTCTTGCTAGGTATTACTAAGGCCTCATTGGAAACAAACTCATTCTTGTCTGCCGCTTCCTTCCAAGAAACAACGCGTGTTCTTACAGACGCCGCTATTCGTGGAAAGAACGACCCATTGGTAGGATTGAAGGAAAATGTTATTATCGGTAAGTTGATTCCTGCTGGAACTGGTATGAAGCAATACCAAGCCGTACAACCTGAAGTTGTCGGTGCTCCAGTTGTAAACAACGAAGATGCTACTAAGGTGCCATCTATCGCTGACATTGAAAACTCAATGAACCAAGAACAAGAAGTAACTGACTAAGCTTAGGCTTAGTTATTACTAATGAAAGAGCTCGTCCTTAGGGACGGGCTCTTTTTTTATTTAAATAAATTCGGTTTTGATTTTAAAACTCACTTATTTTAAGTATGCTTTGATATTGCCGGCTTAAACTTGAAGAATTAAGTGAGAATAAAAGGAGATACTGAATATGAATGAGTTTACGTATGGGAATTCAACTGAAATTCGTTTTGGTGAAGAGCGTTTTTGGAATGAATTAGCTGAAGTATTGGCACAATTTGGACCACGAGTATTATTTGTATATGGTGGAGGTTCTATTAAGACTAGTGGCGTATATGACCAAATTATGGCGCAATTAGAAGGTTTTGAAGTGACTGAATTAGCTGGTGTGGAACCTAATCCCAAGATTGACTCAGTTCGTAAGGGACAAGCTTTGGCACAATCCGAAGATGTAGATGTCATTCTAGCTGTTGGTGGAGGATCTGTTATTGATGCAAGTAAGGTAATTGCGTCTGCCAAATACTATATTGGTGATGCATGGGACTTGGTACTAGATTCAGAACTACGTTTTGAGATTGACCAAGTACCGGTTGTTGATATCTTGACATTGGCTGCGACTGGAACAGAGATGAACACAGGTTCTGTTATCTCTAACCCAGAAACACACCAAAAGTTGGCAACGTTTGGGCCCAATACACCAGCAGTCTCATTTGAAGATCCTTCTTTGACATACTCAGTATCTGCCTACCAAACATCAGCGGGTGCCATGGATATCATGTCACACTTGCTAGAACAATACTTTGATAAGGCGCTAGCAACTGATGTGCAAGACGGTATGATCGAAGGAATGCTACGCTCAGTAATTAAGTGGGGACCAATTGCGGTTGCGGAACCAAAGAATTACGATGCTCGTGCTAACTTGATGTGGGGATCAACTCAAGCGTTGAACGGCCTAGTTGGAACAGGTAAGGATGATGAATGGTCAGTGCACCCAATTGAACACGAATTGTCAGCTTACTATGACATCACGCACGCAGTTGGGCTAGGAATTCTAACACCACACTGGATGAAGATGGTGTTGAATGATGATACAGCGCCTAAGTTTGCACGTTATGCCCAACAAGTTTGGGGTGTAACTGGCGATGATGACTACACAATGGCCATTGAGGGTATTAAGAAGACGGCAGAATGGATTAAGCAAATGAACATCCCTGCTACACTACCTGAAGTTGGTATTACATCAGATGTTCACTTTAAGGCCATAGCAGAGGCAGCTGTAGAAAACGGAAACTTGAGTATGGCCTTCATGCCAATGGACGCTGAAATGGTTGAAGACTTATATCGTGATGCAATGGAGCCACTACATTTGACTTAATGTCTACAAACCTTATAATTAAAGATAACTAAAACCTTCTTGTCATGAGAAGGTTTTTTTAATGGCTAAATTAAAGTGAGATAAACATGAAGAAAATTGAACGTGGTACACAATTTGTAACTGAACAATTACATCTATTCCAATGTCCAACATGTCATGAAGCGTTTGCTTCAGTTGAAGGGCATAGCTTAGTATGTGCCAATAACCACAGTATTGATGTGAACAAGAAGGGAAGCCTAAACTTCTTGAACCATGCTGTAAATACAGAATATGATGATGATATGTTAACTGATCGTCGCCAAGTCTTACAAGATGGTTTGTTTGATGGAATTGTGGCTGCTGTTGCGGATGCATTGCCAAATGAAGCGCAAACTGTTTTAGACGTTGGAACTGGTGAAGGAACACCATTCGTTAAGTTGCTGAATGGTCGTAATCAGGGTGATGTTGGAATTGGGTTTGATATCTCTAAGGCAGGGGTCAACTTAGCAACGCAACTAGAATCAGATGCATTATTTATGGTGGCGGACTTAGCGCGTCTACCATTTAATGCCGGTGTCTTTGACGCAGTCGTTGAATTCTTCTCACCAAGCGCATACGATGAATTTAAGCGCGTGGTTAAGCCAGGTGGACTAATTGTCAAGGTTGTTCCAGCGGCAGGATATCTACGTGAATTGCGTGAAATGCTATATCCAGAAGGCTCAAGCAAGCACACATATGATAATCAATTGGTGGTGGATCGTTTCCATGAATTTTACCCTGATGCACAAACTGTGCCAGTGACATACACATGGGATATCCCTGCGGAAGATTATCAATCATTGTTGCATATGACACCATTACACTGGGGGGCGCGTCCAGAAGCCCAAGCAGCGGCAGAAGCGACACCTTTGACATCGATTACAGTTGACGTAGTGGTATTAATTGCGGTGCAAAAGTAACGAATTGATAGTTTTTTAAGCAAAAAGTCTAGTATTCTAGATATAGATTAGGTAAAATAGTACGTAAGTATCTATTTTTGAGCAGTTTCCAGATAGTGAGTAGGTGTAGAAGATATGTTTCCAGATCGATTGCGTGAACTACGTAAAGGCCGAAGTATCACATTAGAAAATCTCGCGGATGAAATGAACAAGCAATTAGATCCCGGGCAAAAACCAAATACAGCAGCACAAATCGGAAATTGGGAACGTGGGGACCGCTCACCTTCTTATATTGAAGTTTGCAAGCTAGCTGATTTTTTCAGTGTGTCTATGGACTTTCTAGTAGGACGTGCAAGCTCTGAAAAGACTGATTTATCTTTGCTATTCTTGTCAGGTAAAGAAATTGACTTCAATGGTAAGCCACTAACAGATCAACAACGTTTTGATATCTTCCAACACGTTAATTCATACCTAAACCCAGTTAATAAGGTTGCGGATGAAGATGTGAAGATTAATCACCAAGAAAACTTGTTCTAATTAAAAAGGAATATTATGACAGTTAAACCAATTAAATTTGGGACTGGACGTCAGCTAACGGATCTTGCCTTCGCGCAGACGTTAGCTGATTTTTTTTCGCATTATAACCAGGTCCCACATATCAAGCAAAAAATTGAAACGACACAACATGTGATTAATCAGATTAACAATGGTTTTTTACCACCCAAAATTACAGACATGACGATTACTGAAAATGATGTTGCGCTCCTGCAAGCGCATGTTTTAGCGAAGTATCCTAATAATCCAGAGAAGGGGAATGTGTATTGGGAAACCTTAATTGATCCCTTAGAAGCACTGGATGAATTGTTGGCTAGCTTACGTGATGAATTGATTAGTTCATTTGATATGTACAGTTATCCTAATGAGGACTTCATGATGGGATTAGATGCATACATTGGTGAACGTCGTGTCTTAGAGTTGATGGCCGGACAAGGCTACTTAACCGCAGGATTACGTGCTTTAAATCCTAATAGGACAATTATCGCAACGGATAATCAAGCGTGGTTAGATCAACCAGGTGAACATATTCCACCAGTAACAGAAGTACTGAATGAAGACGCTATGAAAGCATTAGAGCGCCATGGTTATGAGTCAGACGTCATTATCATGTCATGGGCACCGGATACAGATGCCATTGATTGGCAAGTCTTATCTTGGATACGTGAACATGTTCCAAACGTGGAATTATTGGTGATTGGTGAAAAGAATGGTGCCACAAATTCACAACGTTTTTGGCAAGAAACTAAGCTAACACCATTGAATGTCTTAAATACGTCACTAAAATCGTTCGATTTGATTGATGAAACAATTTATATCGCCCGTTAACCGTTATTACCGTTTGGTAATGACGGTTTTTTCGTAAGGTGAGGCACGTCGCTGTTTCGAATTGTTAGTAGGGTGACGTAACTAATCAATCAGAGAAATATGTGTTATATACGCCATTTTTTGATATGAAACTGTTATAGGATTTCGTGGCATAGCTTGATATAGTGACTATCGAACCAAATAAATGATCTTGTGTTATTCATCCCCTGTATCCGAATTTAAACCGAAGAGTTATGCGTTGAACGCTATTCTGTATCTGTTTCGTTATTTTGATTAATGTAGTACAGTGATTAAACTATTTTTTTACATTTTTGACTTTTTCATTTTCAACAAATTGACTCTTTGGTGCGCTTTTATAAAGTCGTAGAATACGACGTTAGCCATTTAAAGGGGGCATACAAGATGAAAAACATACGTGGTCATACTTTGGTGACAGACAATGCTGTAACAGTCCATACCAACACAGCCAGAAGTCGTTTTTTTATAGATCGCGTGCTCATCGCTCCTTAAAGTTTATTTGGGACCACCCCAGAAGATAGAGTGTGATCGAAGACCCGTTAGCACTAGACAGTCATGTAAATAGATGAGTTGTGTGATACGCAGCAGACAACTTGCAAGCCATCTATTAAGCAACTAGTGCATGCACAACAGAAAAGCCCCTACACGTATGTGTAGGGGCTTTTCTTATTTATTCAGATCAACGAAGAACGCTAAATGTTACTTTACAAATTGTTCTGAGACACGTAAGAATTCGTTGATATCAGCTTGTACTAGATCAGCACCGGCTTGCCAGAAGTCTGGTTGTGTTAGATCAACGTTCAAATGCTTTTGTGCCAAGTCTTCAATTGACATGTGGGCAGAATCACGTAGCAACGCAATGTAAGCTTCTTCGAAGTTCTCTTGTGTTTGAACCCAGGCGTAGACCCCAGCACTGAATAAGTAACCGAATGTGTATGGGAAGTTGTAGAATGGCACGCTATCAATGTAGAAGTGTAACTTAGAAGACCAGAAGTGGGGATGTGTCTTCGTTAACAAGCTATTAAAGGCTTCCTTTTGCGCTTCTTCCATTAATTCGTTTAGACGTTCTGCTGGGACGTAACCTTGTTCACGTTCTGTGTAGAAGGCACGTTCGAAAATGTAACGAGCGCGAATGTTCATGAACATTGAAACCGGGTTAGTCATCTTAGCATCTAGTAAGACAACTTTTTCGGCATCTGTCTTCGCAGCCGCAATATTCGCATCAGCAATTAATAGTTCTGCAAACGTTGAAGCTGTTTCGGCGATGTTCATTGCGTAAGCATCACGCCAAACAGGCAGGTCAGTTAAGACGCTTGAGTGGAATGCATGCCCTAATTCGTGGGCTAGGGTAGACGCATCATTGACGGAACCAGTGAATGTCATGAAGATACGTGACTCGTGGTTATCGGGTAATGAGTCCATCCAACCACCAGGTTGCTTACCTGGACGATCTTCGGCTTCAATCCATTGCTTGTCCAATGCCATTTGAGCAAATTCAGCCATCTTTGGTGAGTATTGGCCGAAGTTTTTGACGATGAAATCAGCAATTTCATCATAGCTTTGTTCAGTTGGTTCGAAGTCACCAACCTTTGTTAATGGAGCAACTTGATCCTGCCAACCAAAGCCATCTAGGTTTAGAAGTTCAGCTTTACGGGCAAAGAAAGCCGTGAACATATCTTTGTTATCTTCAACGACTTGCCACATCGTATCTAACGTTTGACGAGACATACGGTTGATTTCCAATGGTTCTTCTAAGAAATCAGTGTAGCCATGTGCCTTTTGGCTCGTTAGACGTGAACCAGCTAAGTGATTCAAGGTATCCGCAGTCAAGCTATCTGCTTGTGACCACATTTCCTCATAACCGTCCATCAATTGAGCACGGACATCATTATCAGGATGGCTGTCCACTAGATTCAGGGCTTGACCAGCTGAGATAGTTTCTGTGGTTCCATCAGGCTTCGTGAATGGCATATCTAATGTCGCTGAGATCGTATCATAGTGACTTGACCACGCTGTTAGTCCATCTAGCTGCAATTGGTTCATCAATTGTTCTGTTTGTGGATCTAACATACGTTCAGCGCTTTTACGTAATTCAGCTACATAAAACGCTACGGGCACAATATCTGCATGTGCTTGGAATTCAGCGAATGTGGCATCATCCAATGTTGCTAAAGCACGGCTGTAATTATCTAGGATGTTTTGATACATCACAGATAGGTTATCTAATTTATTTTGGAAAGGGCGATACTTAGGGTTTGTATAATCCGCAGACGTAAGTGCGTTAACGAATACGTTTAATGTACGTAAGGTACTGTCTAACTTTTGTAGACGGTTAGCCATCGCGACAAAATCTTGGATTTCAATCATTGGTGCGACTTCTGTATTTAGAGCATTTAAATCTGTTGCAACAGCAGCTAGTGTTGATTGAAAGTCTTGGCCATCAACCCCACCAGCATAAATGTTTTCCAGATTCCAGTTTTGAGAATAAGTCATCTAATAAGTCTCCAATCTAAGTTATTGTTTATTAGTTTAGCATACTTACAAAAAATAAACTTTTTAAATTAGTATATGGTATATACAATTTGTTGTTGCTTTAAACTTATAGATAGTAAATAATGTAATACATACCATTTTTTAATGAATAATAACGAAATAAATCATTTCGCCATAGAAAGAAGATTGCATATGAAGATTTTAATCGGGCTAGTAGTTGGACTGATTGTGCTAGTTACAGCCATCAGTGGATATCTGTTTTACGTTGCGCAAGTGCGTTCAGATAAAGATTTCGTAGATACAGGTGTTCGTACTGCCGGACAACCTTTATATGAAGAACAAATGCGTTGGCAAGCATTACCTAAGGAAGATGTCTCATTGAAGACGAAGGATGGATTAACACTCCGTGGTGAATATGTGAAGGCCGATAAGCCTTCAAAGAAGATCGCGATTGTTATCCACGGTTTCTCAGTTGATCGTCGTGCGGTGGTGCCTTATTCAGAACTAATGCACCGTCAAGGATACAATGTTTTGTCAGCTGACAACCGTTCAGCAGGTAAGTCAGATGGTAAGTACATTGGTTATGGTTATCTAGAAGCCAAGGATTACTTGGAATGGATTGATAAGTTAATTGCTGAACACGGTGAAGATACAGAAATCGTCGTATATGGAACATCACTTGGTGGGGCCACAACCATGCTATTGGCGGGGATGAACCCACCTAAGCAAGTAAAGGCATACATTGAAGACTGTGGATATAGTGACTTGCGTGAAGAACTAGCCTTTAAGGGTGGAAAGATGTACAAGTTACCAGCGTCAGTTATCAATCCCATGTCTAGCATTCTATCTGTTTACTCACAAGTACTAGCAGGTTACTCATATGATGATGTAAAGCCAGCTAAGGCCTTGGAAAAGAACACACGTCCAATGTTGTTCATCCATGGTGGGGATGACATGTTCGTGCCGACTTACATGGTTGATGATGCTTACAATGCATCAAATGGACCAAAGGAAAAGTTAGTTGTACCTGGGGCTGGACATATGGATGCTTACCAAGATGATGAAGCGAAGTATGTAAGTACGGTATCTGGTTTCTTGGGTAAGTACGTGAAGTAGGTCTAATTTAAACATGAGGTGATTTGTATGTATTTTGGTGAGAAAGTTAAACTATCACATTTTAAACAAGAAGATGGTGCAATTTTTGCGCGTGATCAATGGGATGAAACATTTCTAGATTTGATTGCGATACAAGCAATACATCCGTTTACTGAAAAAGACTGGATTAAAGTATTTGAGGAAGCATCCAACAATGATGAGGCAGTTGAATTTACTGTGAGAGGTAAAGAAGATGATAAACTACTCGGAATGGCTGGTGTTTCTGATATTGATCACAAAAATCAAATAGGTGAAATTTCTGTAGGAATTCTGAATGCTGAAAATCGTAATAGGGGATTTGGTAAAGAAACTTTAAATCTGATTGTCGAATATGCCTTTAATCAATTGAACTTACGAAAATTGATTCTTAGAGTTGTTTCGTATAATGAAAGAGCTATTCATCTGTATGAAACGTATGGATTTCAACAAGAAGCACGATTTAAAGCAGAGGTGTTTCATCAAGGTCAGTGGGAAGATGTGTATCGATATGCTCTATTTCAAGATGATTGGCGTTATAAACGGGAGTCCGAAAAATAGGCTGTGAACTATCGGTTTTATCTAAGATATGTCCCTGTGTGATGGGGAAACTTCTTAACCTTTTAAATTACTCGTAAATAACCTAAAATAGGAGATAACGATTATACGGATAAAGAGGCAAACAGATGACTGAACATTACTATACACAAACACCTACTGGTGAACATAACGAAAAAAGCTGGCGCTTTGAATTGCTAGGGCATGACCTAGGCTTCACAACAGATTCAGGGGTCTTTTCAAAGCACACTGTCGACTATGGAACACGTGCGATGCTAGATGCATTTGATACAGACTTGCCAGCTGGTAAGATTTTGGATCTTGGAGCTGGATACGGTCCAGTTGCGATCAGTTTGGCCAAGACATTGCCAGAACGTGAATTCGTTGCGGCTGAAATCAACGAACGTGCGGCAGCTTTGATTGAAAAGAACGCTAAGGCGAATAAGGTTGCTGACCGTATTACGGTTGTGCAATCAGATGTTTACTCAAACGTTGAAGGAACATTTGCTGCTATTTTGATCAATCCACCTGTACGTGCTGGTAAGGACATTGTTAAGCGCATGATTAGCGAAGCCATTGATCACTTGGAACCAATGGGAACTTTGACAATTGTTTTGCAAAAGAAGCAAGGAGCACCATCAGCTAAGGCTTTGATGGAAGAAACATTTGGTAACGCACAAACTATCTCAAAGGATAAGGGTTACTACATCATTGAAAGTGTTCGTAATGTCTAATTTGCAACAAGATACGTTTGGTTTGTCTGACGCCCAAGTGGCGATGTTTATGAATGAAGCATTCGCTGAAGCAGAAAAAGCAGAAGCATTAGGTGAAGTACCAATTGGAGCGGTGATTGTTCAAGATGGTAAAGTGATAGGCCGTGGGCATAACCTGCGCGAAACCCAACAAGATGCAACCCTACATGCAGAATTCATCGCCATGCGTGAGGCAAATGCAGCAGCCGGTTCATGGCGTTTACCCAATGCGCAATTATTTGTGACGCTTGAACCCTGTATTATGTGTGCCGGTTTAATTCAACAAACGCGCATTACTGATGTCTACTTTGGCGCAATTGATCCCAAGGCAGGTGGTGTGTGCTCAATGTACCATCTATTGGATGACGAACGCTTGAACCATCAAGTCACTGTCCATGCTGGGGTTGAAGAAGAACGCGCTAGTCAACAATTGAAAACATTCTTTAAGGCATTACGTGCACGCAAGAAACTTGAAAAGCAAGCACGAAAAGATGCTGACAAAGAAAGTGAAAGCATGTTATAATATTTCTCGTGAGGCAAGTATGTACTTCGAACCGTGTCAGGGTCGGAAGGCAGCAGCACTAAGGAGACCACGTATTGTGCTTCACACCTTATTGATATTTAATGAGTCGCCCGATTTTTATTAATCTGGGCGACTTTTTTTAGCGCAAAATCTGGTATGATAGAAAAAGAAAAATAACGATTAAAAACACGAAGGGAGACGATATTGCAATGGCGTATCAAGCATTATATCGGACATGGCGACCACAAAAGTTCAGTGACCTAATTGGACAAGAAGTCGTCACAAAGACCTTAAAAAACACCATTGAGAGTGGACAAATTACCCACGCGTATCTCTTTAATGGACCTCGAGGGACTGGGAAGACCTCAGCCGCAAAGATTTTTGCGAAAGCAGTTAACTGTTTACACCCAGATCATGGTGAACCTGATTTGACGTGTGAAATCTGTTTAGCCGCAGATGCAGGAACCCTTGGTGATGTTGTGGAATTAGACGCGGCTTCAAATAACGGAGTTGATGAAATTCGTGAAATCCGTGAAGACGTTAACTACGCCCCAACTCAAGCTAAGTACAAAGTCTACATCATCGATGAGGTGCACATGCTTTCAACTGGTGCCTTCAATGCTTTGTTGAAGACATTGGAAGAGCCACCTGCTAACGTCATCTTTATTTTGGCGACAACTGAACCACAAAAGATTCCAGCTACTATCATTTCACGTACTCAACGTTTTGATTTCAAGCGTATTGATGCACATGCAGCCTATGACCGTATGGTGCACATCTTGAATTCACGTGGTAATGACTACGATGAAAATGCGCTACGTGTGATTGCGAATGCTGCTGATGGTGGAATGCGTGATGCTTTGAGTATTTTGGATCAAGTGTTGTCATTTGGGGATGGGTCAATCACATTAGACAATGCTTTGCTTGTGACTGGTTCAGTGACACAAACATTGTTGGGTGAATACCTACAAGCTGTGGTTGCACATGACACACAAGCTGCATTAGGTAAGTTGAGTGAAGTCCTGGCTGCAGGTAAGGATGCACAACGTTTCATCGAAGACTTAATTGTCTACGCCCGTGATCTGTTGTTGTACACTGAAGCGCCAGACTTAATTACATTGGTACCTGATGATAACTTCCAAACAATGGCAGAAGCACAACAACCACAAGTTTGGTACAACATGATTGATACTTTGAACGATACGCAACAACAATTGCGTTTTACAAATCGACCAAGTATTTATCTAGAAGTCTTAACAGTTAAGTTGAGCCAACCAAAGCAAGTTGTCGTTGACGCGCCAGTTGCGCCGGTTCAAAATGTGTCAGCACAACCAGCACAACCAGCACAACCAGCACAACCAGCACAACCAGCACAACCAGCACAACCAGCACAACCAGTTCAAGAGAAGCCAGTAGCGGTTGCTAAGGTATCAGTATCTGATGATAAGCAATCTGTGTTTAACGTGTTACAAAATGCTACTCGTGGTGATTTGAATCGTGTCACATCAGTTTGGGGTGACGTAACGAACATGTTGCCAGTCTCACAACGTGCGATGCTGAATGTGGCAAAGCCAGTTGCAGCTTCTCCAGAAGGATTAGTTGTTGGCTTTGACTTTGATGTCATGCGTGTTAATGCGATGAAGAATGCCGAATTAATTAATACAGTGACGCAACAATTGCGTATTCTAACTGAAGCCGGTACAGAGCGTAAGTTGGTCTTTATCACAAACGATGATTGGACAAAGTTGCGTGGTGAATTCGTTGCCCAACGTAAGGCAGCATCAACGTCACCAGCGCCAGAAGCAGAAACGCAACAAGTTACAACACAATTAAACACTATTGTGGATCCGGGGATGCCAGAAGAACCTGTCGATAATGCAGGTAATCTAGCAGTTGAAGAAGCAATCAGTCTGTTTGGTTCTGAAATGGTTGAAGCACAAGACGATTAAAAACCTGTTGATTTGGGTAAATTTAATTTAAAATAGATAGAATAATTCTTACAATAAAAACATAAACAAGAAAAGAGGCCTACTATGTTCGGTGGACAAAACATGCAACAAATGATGAAGCAAATGAAGAAGATGCAATCACAAATGCAAGAAGAACAAGCTGCGATTGCGGAAACAGAATACCTAGGAAAGTCACCAGAAGACTTGGTTATTGCTAAGTTCAACGGAGACCGTCAATTGCTAGACTTGCAAATCAAGTCAGATGTTATTGATCCAGAAGATCCAGAAGAATTGTCAGACATGGTTGTGATGGCTGTGAACGATGCTTTGGCAAAGGTTGAAGCTGATTCTCAAAAGCGTCTAGGAAAGTTTGCACCACAAGGAATGGGCTTCTAAGCTCATTTTGAATTAAGAAAGCAGGAATGACATGCAATATCCAGAACCGATTGCGAAGTTGATTGATAGTTTTACAAAATTGCCTGGAATTGGGATTAAGACAGCTACTCGGCTTGCCTTTCATGTCATTAACATGCCAGAAGATGATGTGACTGGTTTTGCGCAAGCGTTGATTTCAGCGAAACGTGACCTGCGTTTTTGTAGTATCTGTGGGAACTTAACAGAAGCAGATCCTTGTATGATTTGTACAGATACTACCCGTGATCAAACAACAGTGTTGGTGATTGCGGACGTAAAGGACTTGATGGCGATTGAAAATGCTGGTGAATACCGTGGGTTGTACCATGTGCTTCACGGTGTTTTGTCACCATTAGCTGGAGTTGGACCTGATGACATAAACATTGATTCACTTGTGACGCGTCTACAACGTCATGAAGAGATTCAAGAAATTATTGTGGCAACGAACGCAAACGCTGAAGGGGAAGCGACTGCGATGTACTTGTCACGTTTATTGAAGCCCGCAGGAATCAAGGTGTCTCGTTTGGCAACTGGTTTGTCAGTGGGTAGTGATATTGACTATGCAGACGAAATCACATTGATTAAGGCAGTTGAGGGAAGAACGGAGTTGTAGTATATGGGATTATTTCGTCGACCAAAATTAGATTCACAGGCGTATGATGATCAATTAGTAGAAATTATTAATGATGCTAAGTATGATTATGAAAAAGCGCGTTTAACACAAAATGCAATGTTTGAAAGTAATGTAGATACACGTAAGGTATTGGCTGAAACAGCCCGCGCTAAACAAACCTACTTCTTCTTATTGCGTGCAGCGCGTGAACGTAATATGCGTGGTCGTTGGTCTACCGCATTTGAACATCCAGAACGCTAACAAAAAAGCTCTCGAATTTAGATTCGGGAGTTTTTTGTTTGTCTCTAGTTTCCACAACTATGAGTTGAAGACGAGATAAACTGCGGTTTTCCTAGTGTTTTACGTATTATGATTTAGTAAACGTTCTAATATTTAAATGATTATTTGATATAATAGAAACTAATTATAGAAACAATAGAAGGTAGGAATCACATATGACGGCGGGATTATTTATTTCACTTGAAGGACCAGATGGTGCTGGGAAGACTTCAGTGTTAAATGCGTTACTTGAACGTGTTGAGCCATTATTGGGTGAACGTCTATTAGTAACACGTGAACCGGGTGGAAATAACAATCAAGTAGCAGAAGCGATTCGTGAAGTCGTACTGAGTCCAGAATTACCAACGATGGATCCAATGACTGAAGCGTTATTGATTGCGGCAGCACGTCGTGAACACGTCACAAAAACAATTCGACCAGCATTGGCTGCAGGTAAGGTTGTTTTAACTGATCGTTACGTTGATAGCTCAATCGCTTATCAAGGTGGTGGGCGTGAATTGGGTGTCCAAGAAGTTTCAGACATCAATGCTTATGCCATTGAGGGGCTAATGCCTAAGGCAACAATTTACTTGGATTTGGACCCAGCAGTTGGGTTAGCACGTATTCAAAATACACGTCAAGATGAAGTGAATCGTTTGGACGTTGAAGCACTTAGTTTTCATGAACGTGTAACAGGTGCTTATCGTGAACTAGTCAAAGCAAACCCAGAACGATTCCATGTCATTGATGCTTCACAACCATTGGCAGATGTGATTGAATCAGCATGGGAAACACTGCAACGTATTTTAGCTACTGAGGAGGATTAAGACAATGAAGATGATTACAGCGATTGTACAAGATCAAGATGCGAACGTACTAACAAAAGCCCTTGTGGCTGCGGGGTTCCAAGCAACTCGTTTGGCCTCAACAGGAAGTTTTTTGCGTGCCGGAAACACAACATTTATCATGGGTGTGCAAGACGAACAACTTGATGACGCCTTGGCATTGATTTCTGAAAATGCGAAGACACGTAGTCAAGTGATGACACCAGCGATGAACCCTGGGACAGTAATGGAATCTGTTGTGACAGAACCATTGAATGTTCAAATCGGTGGGGCAACAGTGTTTGTCCAAAACGTTGAACAATTCCACCACTTCTAAAGTGTGGAAACAACTAGATAACGAACCATTAGATGACCTTGAAAGAAATACGACAGAGTGAGGAGGATGAGCGATGGCTGATGATGCAGCTGTAGGAATTATTGACACAGCCCATACGCAACAACCACAGTTAGTTGCCCAGTTTAAAAACGCAATTGCAAGTAACCAACTCGCGCATGCTTTCTTATTCTCAGGTCCAGCTGGCCGTGGTCAATTAGATGTTGCCACTTGGTTAGCAATGCGCTTGCTGTGTGAAGCACCGACTGACGCTGGTGACCCAGATGGGACATGTATCAATTGCATGCGTATTGCTAAGGATGAACATCCAGACGTCTTAGTTGTTCGTCCAGAAGGTAAGTCATTAAAGATTGACCAAATTCGTACCTTGAAAGATGAGTTTTCTAAGAAGGCAGTGGAAAGTAGTCAAAAGGTATTCATTATCGTTGGTGCCGATACCATGACAACGAGTGCTGCAAACGGGCTTTTGAAGTTTATGGAAGAACCCGCGGGGCCACAAACTGCAATTTTGTTAGCGGAACATCGTAGTCAAATGTTGCCAACTATCATCTCACGTACGCAAGTCATTGAATTTAACGCTGGTGATAGTGCACAACTAGAGAAACAATTGTTAGCGCTTGGCTACACGAATGATGAGCTACAACTAGTGCGCCTGTTAACGGATAGTGTACAAGAAGCCCAGACATGGTTAGAGGATGATTGGTTTAAAAACGTGCAAGATGTCATGACTAAAATGATGAATGCATTATTGAAGAACCAAGGAAGTGCCATTAGTTTGGTGCAAACTGATTTAACTGCCTTGGCTAAAACACCGGAGCAACAAAATACAATCTTGGATATCTTTGCGCAAGCATGGCGTGATCAAATGATGCGACAGCTTGTCGCTGGATATCAACCAAGCTTTGCTGGTATAACGGCAGTAGCGCCATTAGATGATGTGATGGCTGTGATTGACAATGTGACTAAGGCACGTCAACGCCGTCAGTTAAACATTAACTTTCAAACCGTGATGGAAGCGTTAGTCCTTGAAGCGCAATTTAAATTGATGAAATAGTAGGTAAAAACATGCAACAACAAAAAAGTTATGCCAAGCATGAGGTTGGAACACTGTACTTAGTGCCCACGCCGATTGGTAATTTAGGTGATATGACAGTACGTGCTATTGATACATTGAAAGATGTTGATTTGATTGCGGCTGAAGATACACGTCACACCCAACAATTGTTGAACCAATTTGATATTGAAACACGTCAAATTTCGTTCCATGAACACAATAAAGAAGCGCGTATTCCTGAACTTGTTGAACGTTTGACGCAAGGAACGAATCTTGCGCAAGTTTCAGATGCAGGAATGCCATCAATTTCTGATCCAGGTCAAGAATTGGTTGCGGCCGCATTGGCAGCTGATATCCCAGTTGTACCGCTACCAGGTGCATCTGCAGGGATTACCGCCTTGGTTGCGAGTGGACTTGTACCACAACCATTTACATTCTATGGCTTCTTGCCACGTAAGAATTCAGAACAACAAGAAGCGTTGACGAACTTGTTGACGCATCAAGAAACAATGTTGTTCTATGAAGCACCACATCGTTTGGGGAAGACACTACAAAACATTGTGAAGGTCTTTGGACCTGATCGCCAAGTCGTGCTTGCACGTGAATTGACGAAACGTTATGAAGAATTCATTCGTGGAACGGCTGAAGAAGTTGCTGAATGGGCTCAAACTCAAGAAGTACGTGGAGAATTTGTGGTTATGACAGCTGGAAACAGTGAAGCTGTGACAGCACAAAACGATGATCCATTGGCTGAGTTAACACCAATTGAAGCAGTTCAAGCTTTAGTTGATGGTGGAATGAAGACAACTGCAGCGGTCAAACAAATTGCCAAGACACGTGAATTAGATCGCCAACGACTATATACGGAGTTTAACAATGCCTAAAGTATTTACGACACAACATACAATTCAATATTACGAAGCTGATGCGAAGCAACAAGTAACGTTACCAATGTTGATTAATGTGTCGTTAGAAGCATCAACACAACAGGCAGCGTCACTAAACATTGGTGAAGAAGAAGTACACGCGCAAGGATTAGGCTGGATTATCCTTGAAACAGCCGTGAAGATTACACGACTACCACATGTTCATGATCAAGTGACTGTGAAAACGTGGGTTGAAGAAGCGAATAGTTTCTTCAGTATTCGTCACTTTGAAGTACTCAAAGGGGATGACGTATTAGTTGAAATTAAAATGTTATTTGCACTACTAGACATGACAAGTCGTAAGTTAACACGTATTCCAGAACACTTCATCGCAGCGTTAGAGCCACATGAAGTAAAGCGTGTTGCACGACTTGCTAAGAATGCGATGTGGGCTGACGGTGATGTGTGGTCAGGGACACAAGAGTATGCAGTGCGGTATAATGATATTGATACTAACTTACATGTTAATAATTCACGTTATTATGAGTGGGTATCTGATGTGCTAGGCGCGGCCTTTCTAGCTGAAATGGAACCACGCGAAGTCATCATTCGATTTGAGCAAGAAGTGGGGATGCACGACGTTGTAATGTCTAAGTGCCAACGCGATGATATGACAACGAAGCATCAAATTTGGGCAGGGGACACGTTATCAGCGCAAGCTAATGTCGTGTGGCAAGTATCAGATATGCCAAACCCTTTTAAAAATAAGGAGTAATACCATGACAACATTAATTTTAGGTGGTGCAGGATACATCGGTTCACACATGGTGGATACGATGCTAGCAGCAGGACGCGACGTCGTTGTTGTGGACAACTTGCTAACAGGACACCGTGAATCAGTTCCAGCTGGCGTACCTTTCTACGAAGTTGACATTCGTGACAAGGCCGCTCTTTCAGAAGTGTTTGATAAGGAAGATATTGACCAAGTTGTGCACTTTGCAGCATCATCAATTGTGCCAGAATCAATGACTGATCCATTGAAGTACTTTGATAACAACACTGGTGGGATGATTACATTGCTTGAAGTGATGATTGAACATGATGTTAAGGACATTGTCTTCTCATCTACAGCCGCCACTTACGGTGAACCTGAAGATGCGTTGATTTTGGAAACAACACCACAAAACCCAATCAATCCATATGGTGAATCAAAGTTACAAATGGAACACATGATTCAATGGGCCGAAAAGGCTTATGGGATGAAGTGGGTTGCATTGCGTTACTTTAACGTAGCTGGTGCGAAGGCTGATGGATCAATTGGGGAAGATCACCCAGTTGAAACACACTTGGTACCAATCATCTTGCAAGCAGCTTTGGGACAACGTGACAAGATCATGATGTTCGGGGATGACTACAAGACACCAGATGGCTTCAACGTACGTGATTATGTCCACGTTATGGACTTGGTTGCTGCACACGTTAAGGCTTTGGATTACTTGGCTGCTGATAAGCCATCTGAAGCCTTTAACTTGGGGTCAGCATCTGGTTACTCAGTTAAGGAAATGGTTGAAGCTGCACGTACAGCTACAGGTGTTGATATTCCAGCCGAAGTTGGACCACGCCGTGCTGGTGACCCAGATTCATTGGTGGCATCATCACAAAAGGCCCGTGAATTGCTTGGATGGGAACCACAATACGAAAACGTCGAAGATATTATTAAAACTGCGTGGAACTGGATGCAAAAGCACCCACACGGATACGCAAAGTAAAACACAAACCGAAGGTCTAAGGACTTTCGGTTTTTTGTTTGGCCATATAACCGATAAAAAGTGGGTTTCACAGGGGAAAAAGCAGCCTTAACCTTTTTTTATATACTTAAAAGCATTAAAATAGAAAGATAAGAAATTCATAAGGAGCCGACCAATGACGAAAACAATTGCTTTTGATACGAGTAACCAACCGTTAAGTGTGGCGTTATTAGACGCGAATAATGTTATCGCGCAAATTGAAACAAATATTAGTCGGAATCAATCAGAACAATTATTGCCGGCGATTGATCAATTAGTGATGGATGCCGGTTGGCAACCAACTGACTTAGATCGTGTTGTGGTTAGTGCTGGACCAGGTTCATACACCGGCCTACGTATTGGTGTCACAACAGCTAAAACATTGGCATATACGTTAGGAATTGAATTAGCAGGTGTATCTAGCCTAGGTCTATTGGCGACCAATGTAACTGATACAGATGCGTTAATCGTACCGATGATGGATGCCCGTAATGATAATATGTATGCAGCGGCGTATGAATGGGTTGATGGTACATTAAGTGCCGTACTTGATGACCAACATACTAATATCGAAGCGCTATTGGCACGTCTGGCAGACTTTTCAGGTCGTGAACTTGTGTTCGTAGGTGATTTGGATCGTTTTGCAGAACGTATTCAAGCAATGTATCCCAATGCGACATTAGCCACAGACAATGTGCCACATGCGGCGCATGCAGTGAAGCTAGTTAAGGCTGATAGTGTGTTGACTAACGTGGATGATATTCATCAATTTGTACCAAACTATCACCGACTATCACAAGCAGAGGCAGATTGGGCGCGTGCACATCCCGAGGAAGAGGTGGGCTATGTGGAACGCGTTTAAACGATGGTTAGAAAGTCGCCGCCAACAAGTCGTTGTTGAAACGGAAGTTGAAACAACACAAGAAGTACAAGTGAATGGTTTTTCATTTCGTATGATGACAGCCGATTTTGAAGATATTGATGACTTGGTCGCACTAGAACAAACAGTCTATGGGGAATCATTAGCCTGGACTGGCGATATCTTCCGTGATGATCTACAAAATAAGCCTGAACGTCAATATATTATCTTGCGCCAACCAGAAACCAACTCGTTGGTTGGGTATATCGGGCTTGAAGTCTTGCCGGATGCAAACCAAGTACACATTACTAGTGTGACAATTGCGCCGCATTGGCAAGGGCGTGCTGTTGGGACGTTCTTGATGACTTATATTATGCTTTGGGCACAACGTGAAGCATTTGCTGAAGCGTACTTAGAAGTGCGTGCGTCTGATGAAGATGCACAACGCTTCTATGGCCGTCTAGGGTTTGAACAAACAGACGTATTAGCCGATTATTACGATATTGGTGAAGATGCTTATGTCATGCATCATGCACTGGATCGATATCAAGGTGACTTTGGATGATCACATACCGTAAGCCAATCGATGCATTAGAAATTTTCACACTCGCTGATCAATCATTTGAAGGTAGTCCATGGACGCAAAAAGCGTTTGAAACAGATCTAGCGAATAAGTGGACTGATTATTCTGTCTTGTTGCAAGACAATGAACCGGTAGGGTTCGCAAGTGGGACTTTAATTGCAGACGAACTATCTATTAGTCATGTGGCGATTATTAAGGCACAACAAGGTCTAGGATTAGGAAAGATACTATTAAGTGAATGGTTAGCGCATTTCCCTGCTAATACACGTGCTTTGTTAGAAGTTCGTGCGGGGAATCAAGCTGCGCGCCGTTTATATGAAAAAATTGGTTTTACAAGTTATTATGTACGTGAAGGATACTATCACAATCCGACTGAAGATGCGGTAATGATGGAATACTTCACAACAGGAAAGGAATCTCATGACAGCTAAACGATTAATCATGGCGTTTGAATCAAGTGCCGATGAAACCAGTGTGGCGATTATCGCTGATGGTAATGAAATTGTTAGTCTAGCAACGGCAACCCAAATTAAGAGTCATCAACGTTTTGGTGGAATTGTTCCTGAAGTGGCTAGTCGTCACCATATTGAACAAGTGACCATTTTGGCTGATGCAGCATTGACTGATGCTGGTTTAACTTATGACGATTTGACTGCGATTGCAGTAACCCAAGGACCTGGTTTGGTTGGGGCGCTTTTGATTGGGGTGACGGCCGCAAAAACAATTGCGTGGGCCCACAACCTACCGTTAGTACCCGTTATCCATCTGGCAGGGCACATTAGCGCGGCTAACTTCGTGGCGCCAATTGAATACCCTGCGTTAGCTTTAATGGTCTCTGGTGGACATACAGAGCTTGTACTAATGCGTAGTGAATTTGATTACATGGTCGTTGGTGATACACGTGATGATGCGGCCGGAGAAGCCTACGACAAGGTTGGGCGTGTTATGGGCTTGCCATATCCATCTGGTAAAGTATTAGATGAAATGGCACACCAAGGGCAAGACACATACAACCTACCGCGTGCAATGGTTAAGGAAGATAACTTTGATTTCTCATTCTCAGGATTGAAGAGTTCAGTGATTAACCTGCTACACAATGCTGAACAACGTGGTGAGGACATCGATGAAATCAACCTTGCCGCAAGTTTCCAGGCTGCGGTAATTGAAGTGTTGGTAACAAAAACACGTCGTGCGCTACAAGAATACCCAGTAAAGAGCTTTATCGTTGCTGGGGGAGTGGCTGCGAATAAGGGATTACGTGCTGAATTGACAAACATGATGGCTGATTTCCCAGAAACAACTTATCTTCCAGTGCCACTAGCTTTGGCTGGTGACAATGCTGCGATGATTGGTGCAGCGGGAGATATTGCTTACCGTCATGATGTACGTGGCGACTGGCGATTGAATGCCAACCCAGGTTTGGAATTCCCATACCTAGAAGATGAAGAACTAGATTAGTTCAAACGACAACTAGGTTTTATGCGATAAATGTAATAAAGAATAAACAACAAACAACAAACAAAAAGACCGATACTCGTATGAGTATCGGTCTTTTTAACTAATCTTGACGTGAAATCAACTTTGCTTGTAGATCCATCAAGATATCTTTACTATCGCTGTCAGGTAGTAGGTCTAACATATCGTCCGCTTTGTTAGCGTAATCCAAAGCTAATTCCTTAGCCTCATCTAACGCACCAGAACTAATAACGTAATCAGCAACGGCTTGAGCTTCATCATCTGTGATGTCAAAGCGCTTAGCTAATGTATCTCCTAGTGCAGGGTTCTTTTCTAACGCTATTAGTAATGGGGCAGAGTAGATTCCTTCACGTAGATCATTTAGCGTTGGCTTACCGAGTGTTGAACTATCGTTTTCATAATCTAGGATGTCATCAGCGATTTGGAAGGCCATCCCTAGGTTGTAAGCGAATGTTGTTAGGTTAGATACAACAGACTCAGGTGTTTCGGGGGCTGTTGATGTTCCTAAGCGAATCGCTAATTCAAACAGGCTAGCTGTCTTTCCGGCAATTTGAGTTAGATAGTCAGAAAGCGTCATATCTAAACGATAGTAATTAGAACGCTGTTCTAGTTCTCCTTGTAGGAGATCGCTTAGATAAGTAGTTGCCATACGACTTGTCTTTAAATCGTCGATATGCCAAGCAAGTAAGCTGAATGTCTTAGCGAATAGCACGTCACCAGCGTAAACGGCGATATCTTTCCCGAATTGTGCTTGCATTGATGGTTGGTGACGACGCAATGGTGAGTCGTCAATAATGTCATCATGAATAAGTGAAGCGGAATGAAGAATCTCAACACTGGCTGCTAACGCGATTAAGTTTTTATGGTTATGTGGAGCAAATTGACCAGCAAGTAATGTTAGGGCAGGGCGTAAGAACTTCCCGCGACCAGTCATCATCTTGATTAAAGCAGCTTGAACATCTTTGTTGTTCACATCAAGGCTTTCTTCAATCAATTCACTTACGGCTGTTAGATCTTCCTTCAATGTTGGAAAGTCATCCCACATTGAATGTAATTTATGACTAGGCGTCGCCATGGTGTGATTCCCTTCTTTTGTCTGCTTTAAGCAACGTATTTTATGATATTTAGTGTAAACTATTCCGTACAAAAAGTCAGGTTAATTTTCTGTTAAACAAGACTTTTTTAACAACTTCCTACTATATAAATGTACCGAATTATATTCGTTTATTTTTATGTAAAAAAGTTGAAAGCGGAACCACAAAAATAAATAAATAAATGTTCCAAAAACCCTTGTTATTAATAGATTTATCTAGTATTATAGTCAAGTACGTTATTTCAGGGGGCGTAAAAGCCCATCTAAACTACGTAATAATAAATAGCTTTGATGTGAGAGGTTGCGACACACCCGGCAGCATTGCCACGAGGTCCCAGCCATGGTGCCCTCGGATGGTGCGTCGGTAACTTTCACGGAGTTAGTTGCATATTCCAATATGGACGAAGGGAGAATTATCATGGCAAGTAAGAAAATCCGTATCCGTTTGAAGGCATACGAACACGAAATCTTGGATGCATCAGCAGAAAAGATCGTGGAAACAGCAAAGCGTACAGGGGCTGAAATTTCAGGTCCAATTCCTTTGCCAACAGAACGTACTTTGTACACTGTTTTGAGCTCACCACACAAGCACAAGGATACACGTGAACAATTCGAAATGCGCACACACAAGCGTTTGATCGATATCTTGAATCCTACTGCTAAGACAGTTGATGCTTTGTCAAAGCTTGAACTACCTAGTGGTGTTAATATCGAAATCAAGTTGTAATTTGAATTTTAAATATTAACAACTTGCCTGGTTAAGCATTTAACTGACCAAAAGCTAAAGATGTTATATCTATTATTTAAGGAGATTAGTCATGACAACTAAGGGTATCTTAGGCCGCAAAGTCGGCATGACTCAGGTATTTACTGAGAACGGTGAACTTATTCCAGTTACTGTAATTGAAGCTACGCCAAACGTTGTTTTCCAAGTTAAGTCTATGGAAAACGATGGTTACGAAGCTATTCAACTAGGTTTCGACGATAAGCGTGCTGTTTTGAGCAACAAGCCTGAGCAAGGTCACGCCGCTAAGGCAAACACGACCCCTAAGCGCTACATTCGTGAGATTCGTAACGCTGAAGGTGAATTTAACGTTGGGGATGAAGTTAAGGTTGATATCTTCGCCGCTGGTGAAGCTGTTGACGTTACTGGAATCACAAAGGGTCATGGTTTCCAAGGAAACATCAAGAAGGACGGACAATCACGTGGGCCTATGTCTCACGGATCACGTTACCACCGTCGACCTGGTTCAATGGGTGCTGTTATCAACCGCGTGTTCAAGGGTAAGAAGTTGCCAGGACGTATGGGAAACCACAAGCGTACTGTTCAAAACTTGCAAGTTGTTCGCGTTGATGTTGAAAACAACGTGATCTTGGTTAAGGGAAACGTTCCTGGAGCCAACAAGTCACTAGTTACTGTTAAGAATTCAGTAAAAGCTAAGTAATAAGGTCGAAAGGAGGAATTAAACATGACTAAGATTGCTATGTTTAAGCAAGATGGTTCAAATGCTGGTGAAATCGAGTTGAATGACGCGATTTTCGCTATCGAACCAAACAACGATGTCATTACTGACGCAGTTTTGATGCAACGTGCATCAATGCGTCAAGGTACACACGCCGTAAAGAACCGCTCAGCTGTTCGTGGTGGTGGGCGTAAGCCATGGCGTCAAAAGGGTACTGGACGTGCTCGTCAAGGATCAATCCGTTCTCCACAATGGCGTGGTGGTGGAATTGTCTTTGGACCTACTCCACGTTCATATGCCTACAAGATGCCTAAGAAGGCATACCGTTTGGCTTTGAAGTCAGTATTGTCACAAAAGGTTTTGGATTCAGCTTTGGTTGTTGTTGATGCTTTGTCATTCGACGCACCTAAGACTAAGGAATTCATCAAGGTTTTGGACAACTTGAACGTAAACGAAAAGACGTTGGTAGTCTTGGACGATAACAACACAAACGCAGCTTTGGCAGCACGTAACTTGAACAACGTGACTGTAATGACTGCTAAGGGTGTTAACGTTCTTGACGTAATCAACAACGATAAGTTGGTTGTTGTACAATCAGCTTTGGCACAGGTTGAGGAGGTCTTGGCATAATGGACGCACGCGATATCATTTTGCGCCCGATCATCACTGAACAAACAGTGGCAGTTTTGGATAACAAGACTTACACTTTTGAAGTTGATGTTCGCGCTACTAAGCCACAAATCAAGCGCGCTATTGAAGAAATTTTCGAAGTTAAAATCGAAAAGATCAATACTGCAAACGTACGTGGTAAGCTAAAGCGTCAAGGACGCTACGCAGGATACACTAAGAAGCGTAAGAAGGCAATTGTTAAGTTGTCATCTGCTTCAAAGGAAATCCAACTATTCAACGAACAATAATAAAAAATAAATTAGGAGGAAATTAGCGTGGCTATCAAGAAATTCAAACCAACCACAAACGGTCGTCGTAATATGACTGGTTCAGATTTTTCTGAAATCACAAAGACTACGCCAGAAAAGACTTTGCTAGATTCAAAGTCAAGTACTGGTGGACGTAACGCCTACGGTCACATGACTGTTCGTCACCGTGGTGGTGGACACAAGCGTCAATACCGTGTTATCGACTTTAAGCGTAACAAGGATGATGTTCCAGCCAAGGTTATCGCGATCGAATACGATCCAAACCGTACTGCTAACATCGCGCTTCTTCACTACACTGACGGAGTTAAGGCTTACATCTTGGCGCCTAAGGGACTAGAAGTTAACACTGTTATCGAATCAGGTCCTGAAGCCGACATCAAGGTCGGAAACGCAATGCCTTTGTCAAACATTCCTGACGGAACGCAAATCCACAACATCGAATTGAAGCCTGGTAAGGGTGGACAATTGGTACGTTCAGCTGGAGCGTCAGCCCAAGTTTTGGGTAAGGAAGGAAAGTACGTACTTGTTCGCCTACAATCTGGTGAAGTACGTATGATCTTGGCAACTTGCCGTGCAACTATCGGTGTTGTCGGAAACGAACAACACTCATTGATCAACTGGGGTAAGGCTGGTCGTAACCGTTGGCGTGGTAAGCGTCCAACAGTTCGTGGATCAGTAATGAACCCTAACGATCACCCACACGGTGGTGGAGAAGGTAAGGCTCCTATCGGACGTCCTTCACCATTGTCACCATGGGGTAAGAAGACTGCCGGTAAGAAGACTCGTAACGTTAATGCTCGCTCAAGCAAGTTTATCGTTCGTGGTCGTAAGGGTAAGTAATCTAAGTCGATTTCGACTTAGTATAGTATAGCAATCGAGAGGAGGACTCAATCATGAGTCGTAGCTTGAAAAAGGGACCTTTTGCTGACGCTAGCTTGTTGAAGAAGGTTGAAGCCGCTAACGCTTCAGAAAAGCAAGCCGTTATCAAGACATGGTCACGTCGTTCAACAATTTTTCCTAGCTTTATCGGATTGACTTTTGCTGTTTATGATGGACGTAAGCACGTTCCAGTTTTGGTCCAAGAAGATATGGTTGGACACAAGTTGGGTGAATTCGTTCCAACACGTACATTCCGTGGACACGCAGCAGACGATAAGAAGACTAAGCGTAAGTAATAAGGAGGACAATACAATGGCTGAACAAATCACGTCAGCACGCGCCACAGCAAACACTGTTCGTGTCGCACCACGTAAGGTCCGCCTTGTGCTTGACCAAGTTCGTGGGAAGTCAGTGGCAGAGGCATTTGCAATTCTAGAATTCTTGCCAAACCACTCTTCATTAGATGTATATAAGGTGTTGAACTCAGCAGTTGCTAACGCTGAGAACAACTTTTCAATGGATCGTGAAGATCTAGTTGTTGCCGAAGCCTTTGCTAACGAAGGACCAACGCTAAAGCGTTTCCGTCCTCGTGCCAAGGGATCAGCTTCAGCGATCAACAAGCGTACAAGCCACATTACTATTGTGGTATCAGAAAAGTAAGGAGGATTGAGTCATGGGTCAAAAGATTAACCCAACCGGTTTTCGTGTCGGTGTCATCCGCGATTGGGATGCCAAGTGGTACGCAGACAAGAAGGACTTCGCAGCTAATCTTCTAGAAGATACTAAGCTACGTAAGTATATCGAGACTAAGTTGGCTGACTCTTCAGTTTCACGTATTGAAATTGAACGTACAGCTAACCGTGTAAACATCTCAATCCACACTGCAAAGCCAGGTATGGTTATTGGTAAGGGTGGATCAGAAGTTGATGCATTGCGTAACCAACTTTCTAAGATGGTTGCCAAGGGTGAACGTGTTCACATCAACATCATTGAGATTAAGAAGCCTGATTTGGAAGCCAAGCTAGTTGGTCAACAAATCGCTGGTGATCTAGAACGCCGTGTTGCTTTCCGTCGCGCTATGCGTGGTGCAATGCAACGTGCAATGCGTTCAGGTGCCAAGGGTATCAAGGTTCAAGTTTCTGGTCGTTTGAATGGTGCAGATATTGCTCGTATTGAACAATATACTGAAGGAACGGTGCCTCTACACACATTGCGTGCAGACATCGACTATTCATGGGACGAAGCAACAACAACTTTCGGTCAACTAGGTGTTAAAACTTGGATTTACCGTGGAGATGTTTTGCCAGAAAAGAAGTCAGTTAAGAAGCAAGGAGGCGAGTAACATGCTAGTACCAAAGCGTGTAAAGTACCGTCGTCCACATCGTGGTCGCATGCGCGGCGAAGCGAAGGGTGGACGCGAGGTATCTTTCGGTGAATTCGGACTACAAGCCACGAGTTCACACTGGATTACTAATCGTCAAATCGAAGCTGCTCGTATTGCAATGACACGTCACATGAAGCGTGGTGGTCAAGTTTGGATCAAGATCTACCCACACTTGTCATACACTTCTAAGGGTGTTGGTGTACGTATGGGTAACGGTAAGGGTTCTCCAGAAGGATGGGTTGCACCTGTCAAGCGTGGAACTGTTATGTTCGAAGTTGGTGGAGTTTCAGAAGAAGTCGCCCGCGAAGCCTTGCGTCTTGCATCTAACAAGTTGCCAGTCCGAACTAAAATCGTGACTCGCCAAATGGAGGGTGAATAATGAAGATCAAGGATCTAAAAAACGAAATCAAGGGTCTAAGTACTGTTGAATTGGTTGCCAAGGAAAAGGCCTACAAGGAAGAATTGTTTAACCTACGCTTCCAACTAGCCACTGGTCAACTTGAAAACACAGCGCGTTTGGCTGAAGTACGTAAGCAAATTGCGCGTATCAAGACTGCCATTCGTCAAGACGAACTAAACAAGTAGACTAGGAGAGGAGACCGATATGACTGAAAATCGTAACGCACGTAAAGTTTACCAAGGACGCGTAGTTTCAGATAAGATGGATAAGACAATCACTGTTGCCATCGAAACTTACAAGAACCATCCTGTATATGGTAAGCGTGTTAAGTACACGAAGAAGTTTAAGGCTCACGACGAGAACAACGAAGCTAAGCAAGGTGATATTGTACGCATCATGGAGACGCGTCCAACATCAGCTACAAAGCGCTTCCGTTTGGTAGAAATCGTCGAGAAGGCTGTTATTATCTAATCGTTAATCTCGAATCTTACCAATAACGGAAGGAGGACAAAATCGTGATTCAACAAGAGAGTCGTTTGAAGGTTGCTGACAATTCAGGTGCCCGTGAGATCCTAACTATTAAGGTTTTGGGTGGATCAGGTCGCAAGTTCGCCGGTATCGGTGACATGATCGTCGCAACTGTTAAGCAAGCTATCCCTGGTGGTACTGTAAAGAAGGGTGACGTCGTTAAGGCCGTTATCGTTCGTACCGTTTCAGGAGTTCACCGTACTGACGGTTCATACATCAAGTTTGACGAAAACGCTGCAGTTATCGTCAAGGATGACAAGAGCCCAGTTGGTACTCGTATTTTCGGACCTGTTGCGCGTGAATTGCGTGACAGTGATTACATGCGAATCGTGTCATTGGCACCTGAAGTATTGTAATTTACCATCACTAAATCAAGGAGGAAGCCTCGCATGTTTGTAAAGACTGGTGACAAGGTTATGGTTATCGCCGGCAAGGACAAGGGTAAGGAAGGCGTTGTTACAAAGACGTTGAAGACTCAAGACCGTGTTGTTGTGGAAGGTGTGAACAAGATTAAGAAGCACCAAAAGCCAAATAACCAATACCCACAAGGTGGAATTATTGAGCTAGAAGCTCCTATCCACGTTTCAAACGTACAATTGCTTGACCCTTCTACTAACGAACCAACAAAGATTGGTTACAAGGTTGAAGATGGTAAGAAGGTACGTTACGCAAAGAAGTCTGGAAAGACTTTAGCATAATTTTTAGGTGAAAGGAGGAAATCATTATCATGGCAAATCGCTTAAAGGAACAATACGTTAGCGAAGTGACACCTGCGTTGATCGAAAAGTTTAACTACACTTCAATCATGCAAGCACCTAAGATCGAAAAGATCGTTTTGAACATGGGTGTTGGTGACGCTGTTTCTAACTCAAAGAACTTGGATGAAGCTGTTGCTGAACTTGAATTGATTGCTGGTCAAAAGCCAGTTATCACTCGCGCTAAGAAGTCAATCGCTGGCTTCCGTTTGCGTGAAGGTATGGCAATCGGTACTAAGGTTACTTTGCGTGGTGAACGTATGTACGACTTCTTAGACAAGTTGGTTAACATTTCATTGCCACGTGTTCGTGACTTCCGTGGAGTTTCACCAAAGGCCTTTGATGGTCGTGGAAACTACACTCTAGGAATCCGTGAACAACTAATTTTCCCAGAAATTGATTACGATAACGTTAACCGTGTTCGTGGTTTGGACATCGTCATTGTGACGACTGCCAACACAGACGAAGAAGGTCGTGAATTGCTTACTCAAATGGGTATGCCTTTCGCTAAGTAATCATTTACTGATTAAAACATTTAATTACAGGAGGAAAACCAATGTCAATGACTGACCCAATTGCAGATTTTTTGACTCGTATTCGTAACGCCAACATGGTTCGTCACGATTCAGTTCTAGTACCTGCATCAAAGATCAAGATGGACATCGCCGAAATTCTAAAGAATGAAGGATATGTTCGTGACGTTGAATACATTGAAGATGACAAGCAAGGTGTCATCCGTGTTTTCCTTAAGTATGGTTCTGACAAGGAACGTGTTATCACTGGTTTGAAGCGTATTTCAAAGCCAGGATTGCGTTCATACGTAAAGTCAGATGCTGTGCCTAAGGTATTGAACGGATTGGGAACTGCTATCATTTCAACTTCAGAAGGTGTTATCACCGACAAAGAAGCTCGCGCCAAGGGTATTGGTGGCGAAGTATTAGCTTACGTTTGGTAATATAAAAACTAATATAGGAGGTGTCTACACATGAGTCGTATTGGTAACAAAGTTTTGACTTTGCCAGCTGGCGTTGAAATCTCACGTGAAGGTAACGTTGTTACTGTTAAGGGTCCTAAGGGAACTCTTTCACGCGAAATCGCGCCTGAAATTGGATTTAACGTTGAAGGTACAGAAGTTACTTTCACACGTCCATCAGACGAAGGTCGTATTAAGGCACTTCACGGAACAACTCGCGCCAATGTTGCTAACATGGTTGAGGGTGTCTCAGAAGGTTTCAAGAAGACTTTGAAGCTTGTCGGTGTTGGTTACCGTGCCGCAATGCAAGGATCAGACCTTGTATTGAGCGTTGGTTACTCACACCCAGTTAACTTTGAGGCCCGTGAAGGTTTGACAGTGGAAGTTCCTGACACATTGACAATTGTCATCTCAGGAATCAACAAGCAACTAGTCGGAGACTTGGCTGCTGAAATCCGCGCCGTACGTCCACCTGAACCATACAAGGGTAAGGGTATTCGTTACGAAAACGAACACGTTGCACGTAAGGAAGGTAAGACTGGTAAGTAATCTTAGCCATTGGCTGAGACGGGACAAGCAACGTTCCCGATTTACTTATCCGTATATCTTTCAATTTATTTGAAAAACGAGGTTACGAACAATGATTACGAAGTCAGACAAGAATAAAGTGCGTCAACACCGACACACTCGTGTTCGTGGTAAGATTTCTGGTACTGCAGAGCGCCCACGCTTGAACGTTTACCGTTCTAACAAGAACATCTACGCTCAATTAATTGATGACGTAGCGGGTGTGACGCTTGCTAGTGCCTCAACTTTGGACAAGTCAGTTGAGACTGCTCCAAAGACTGAGCAAGCTTCTAAGGTTGGAGCTTTGATCGCAGAGCGCGCTAAGGCCGCTAACATCGAAGTTGTAGTATTTGACCGTGGTGGTTACCTATACCACGGACGTGTACAAGCCTTGGCCGAAGCTGCTCGTGAAGCTGGTTTGAAGTTCTAAGGGAAGGAGGAAATTAAAATGGCTTATATCGATCCAAAAACGCTAGGCGAACTAGAAGAAAACGTTGTTGGTATTAACCGTGTTACAAAAGTTGTTAAGGGTGGACGTCGTCTACGTTTCGCAGCTCTTGTAGTAGTTGGTGACCGCAATGGACACGTTGGTTTCGGAACTGGTAAGGCGCAAGAAGTGCCTGAAGCAATCCGTAAGGCGATTGAAGACGCAAAGCGTAACATTATCTCTGTTCCAACTGTTGGTACGACCCTTCCTCACTCTACTTTGGGTGTCTTCGACGGTGGCCGCATTCTATTGAAGCCAGCCGCTGAAGGTTCTGGAGTGGCAGCCGGTGGTGCTGCTCGTGCCGTATTGGAATTGGCTGGAGTTGCTGACGTGACTGCAAAGTCTCTAGGTTCATCAACACCAATCAACGTTGTACGCGCAACTTTTGAAGCTATTCAATCATTGAAGAACGCTGAAGAAGTTGCTGAGTTGCGTCAAGTCTCACTTGAGCACTTGGCAGATTAAGGAGGCAGACAAATGACCGATCAAGTAAAGGTTACACTTGTTAAGAGTGCTGCTCACCGTAAGCCAAATCAACGTGCGATTGTTAAGTCACTTGGTTTGAACAAAGTGAACTCATCAGCCGTATTGCCTGATAACGCTGCAACGCGTGGTGCACTATTTAAGATTGCTCACTTGATTACTGTTGAAGTAGTTAAGTAAGCTGAACAGATTGCTCTGAAGGAGGTACAACCTAATGAAGCTTAATGAACTCCAAGTAGCTGAAGGTTCACGTAAGGTCCGCAACCGTGTCGGACGTGGTGAATCATCAGGTAATGGTAAGACTGCTGGACGTGGTCAAAAAGGTCAAAAGGCTCGTGGTAAGGTACGTATGGGATTTGAAGGGGGACAAATGCCTTTGTTCCGTCGTATCCCAAAGCGTGGATTTACTAACATCAACCGCAAGGAATACGCTGTAGTAAACCTTGACGTGTTGAATCAATTCGATAACGGTTCAGAAGTTACACCAGCATTGTTGGTAGAAGCTGGAATCGTTAAGAACGAATTGAGCGGCATCAAGATCTTGGCTAACGGTGAATTGACTAAGTCATTGACTGTTAAGGCTCACAAGTTCTCAGCAACAGCAGTAACAGCTATTGAAGCTGCTGGTGGTAAGACAGAGGTGATCTAATGCTAAAAACCGTGCTCAACTCACTTAAGGAAAAGGACATCCGTAACAAGTTGTTGTTTACCTTATTGATACTGATTGTTTACCGATTAGGTGCTCATATTACCATTCCTGGTATTAATACTATGGCACTAAGTGAAGTTGCAAATTCTGGGCTCGGCAGCATTTTGAATATGTTTAGCGGTGGTGGTTTAACTAATTACTCATTGTTCGCAATGGGAGTTTCACCATACGTTACAGCACAGATCGTGGTACAGCTCCTACAAATGGATATTGTGCCACGATTTGTTGAATGGTCAAAACAAGGTGAAGTTGGTCGACGTAAGTTGAACCAAGTGACCCGCTATTTGACTATTATTCTGGCGTTTGTCCAATCTATTGGTATCACGGCAGGATTTAATCAATTGAGTCAGGTTAATTTGGTGACAACACCAGATACTAAGACTTACATCTTGATCGGCTTCATCCTAACAGCAGGAACTATGTTCGCTGTCTGGTTGGGTGATATGATCACAGACCGTGGTCTTGGGCAAGGTGTCTCAATGCTAATTTTTGCAGGAATCATTTCTCGATTCCCTGCAGATGTGTATCAACTATTTAAGGAACACATTATCGCAAGTCCTGACCAAGCGCGTGGTTGGGCTTTCCTATTGGGATTGGCAATTATCTTTGTCGTTGTGATTAGCTTTGTTACTTGGTTTAACCAAGCTATTCGCAAGATTCCAATGCAATATACACGACAATCAAAGGGTTCAGGAAGCACGTCTTACTTACCTTTGAAAGTCAATGTTGCTGGTGTGATTCCCGTCATCTTTGCTTCGTCACTTATCGTGACACCACAAACAATTCTACAATTGTTTGCGGGAAAGTTTGGTGATGCTAGTTGGTATACAACGGCGATGCAATTCCTAGACATGCAAACTTTGCAAGGTGGGATTTTGTATACCACTCTTATTATCTTGTTTACATTCTTCTACGCTTTCGTTCAGATTAATCCTGAAAAGATTGCGGAGAACTTGCAAAAGCAAGGTAGTTATATTGTTGGTGTTCGTCCTGGTAAGGCAACTGAAGAATGGCTTTCATCTCTTCTATTGCGTTTATCATCAGTCGGATCGCTATTCCTAGGATTTGTCGCTTTGGCCCCAATCCTAGCCGCTTATTTCTTCGGGTTGGACAGTAACCTTGCAATGTCAGGAACGTCAATTTTGATCGTTATTGGTGTCGCAATTGACTTAATTCGCCAGCTTGAAGGATTGATGATGAAGCGACAGTATGTTGGATTTATTCAAGAAGGAGTCGAAGCAAAATGAGCAAGAATATCATTCTCCTGGGACTACCAGGCGTAGGAAAAGGTACTCAGGCTGCAAAGATTGTGGAAGCATACAACTTGCCGCACATCAGTACTGGAGATATGTTCCGTGAAGCAATGGCGAACGAAACAGAATTGGGCTTGGAAGCTAAGTCTTACATGGACTCAGGTAACCTAGTTCCCGATTCAGTTACGAACGGTATTGTGGAAGAGCGTTTGGCTCAACCTGATACATCAGCTGGATTCATTCTAGATGGTTATCCACGTAACATTGACCAAGCTGAGGCATTGCAAACTATGTTGGCAAAGAACGATCGCTCAATTGACGGCGTTCTTTATTTCACAGCTGATAACGACGTGTTGGTTGAACGTATGATGGCCCGCGGACGTGCAGACGATACACCTGAAGTTATTCAGAATCGTTTGGATGTTAACGGAAAGTTGACACAACCTATCGCCGATTACTATGCAGATAAAAACATCTTGCATGAAATTGACGGAACACGTGAACTTAGCCAAGTGTTCGCCGATGTAGAAAAGGTACTTGATAATTTGGAAGGGTAATAAGTCTCAGACAATAAATGTTGAATAAATATATATTGTCTGCTATAATGACTTGTTACGTTCTCCAATGTCACACTAAGGAGGCAACAACGTGGCCAAAGATGTTATTGAAATTTCTGGTATTGTTAAAGAAACATTACCAAATGCCATGTTTACCGTTGAATTGGAAAACGGAGCGACAATTTTAGCTCACGTATCAGGTAAGATCCGTAAGAATTTCATTCGTATCTTGCCCGGTGATCGCGTAACGGTAGAAATGTCGCCATACGACTTGACTAAGGGCCGTATCACATACCGCTACATTAAATAGTCAAGTTAAAAAACCCAAGGGGAGGTAAATATCATGAAGGTTCGTCCATCTGTTAAGCCTATGTGCGATAGTTGTAAGACTATCAAGCGTAACGGTCGTGTTATGGTGATTTGCTCAGCAAACCCAAAGCACAAGCAACGTCAAGGAAAGTAATTTTTCCTTAAAATATATAAAATTTATAGGAGGTAATCGTAATGGCTCGTATTGCTGGTGTTGATTTGCCTCGCGATAAGCGTATCGTGATCGCATTGACATATGTATATGGAATCGGTAGCACTACTGCTCAAAACATTTTGAGTGAAGTTGGTGTTTCAGAAGATGTTCGTGTTCGAGACTTGACTCCCGACCAAGAAGACGCCATCCGTGCCGTCGTAGACGGAATTAAGGTGGAAGGTGACTTGCGTCGCGAAATCTCAATGAACATTAAAAACTTGCAAGAAATGGCTTCATACCGTGGTATCCGTCATCGTAAGGGCTTGCCTGTTCGTGGTCAAAACACGAAGAACAATGCTCGTACTCGAAAGGGCCCAGCTGTTGCAATTGCAGGTAAGAAGAAGTAATTAATTTTTAAAGAAAGGAGATTACTTGATTATGGCAGGTCGTAATACTCGTAAGCGTCGTGTTAAGAAGAATATTGAAGCAGGTGTAGTTCACATCCACGCAACATTCAACAACACGATCGTTATGATCACAGACGTTCAAGGTAATGCTGTTGCTTGGTCTTCAGCTGGTTCTCTTGGTTTCAAGGGAAGCCGTAAGTCAACTCCATTTGCTGCGCAAATGGCCGCCGAAGCTGCTACTAAGGGAGCAATGGAAAACGGAATGAAGACTGTAGCGGTTACTGTTAAGGGTCCTGGTTCAGGACGTGAATCAGCTATCCGTGCCTTGGCCGCTGCTGGTTTGGAAGTAACTTCAATTAAGGACGTTACTCCAGTACCACACAACGGATGTCGCCCACCAAAGCGTCGTCGTGTCTAATTGTTACTACAACTAGTTCACAAAACGCTTTGAAAGGGGACAAACAGTATGCTTGAATTCGAAAACCCAAAGATTACTTTGGTTGAAGATGATGGTAACTACGGTAAGTTTGTGGTTGAACCGCTTGAACGTGGTTATGGAACTACTCTAGGGAATTCCCTACGCCGTGTTTTGTTGTCTTCATTACCAGGGGCTGCAATCAACTCAGTACAAATTGATGGAGTTTTGCACGAATTTTCAACCGTCGAAGGCGTTGTTGAAGATGTTACGCAAATCATCCTAAACCTTAAAAAGGTTGCAATGCGTATTGATAGCGATGATGCAAAAACACTCGAAGTTAACGTAAATGGTCCAGCAATGGTTACTGCCGGTGATATCATCGGTGATGCGGATGTTGAAATCTTGAACAAGGATTTGCACATCGCCACTGTTGCGGCAGGGGCAACGTTGCACATGACGCTTACAGCGGAACGTGGACGTGGGTATGTTTCAGGAGATCAGAACAAAGAATTGCATTCAAACATGCCAATCGGAGTTCTAGCAATTGATTCAATCTACACCCCTATCGAACGCGTTAACTACCAAGTCGAAGAAACTCGTGTTGGTCAACGTAACGATTTCGACAAGTTGACAATGGACATCTGGACTGATGGATCACTTTCTGTTACTGAGGCAATCTCATTGGCAGCTCGTATCTTGTCAGACCACTTGAACCCATTCGTTGAATTGTCAGAGCGTGCGGTGGAAACACAAGTTATGCTAGACAAGGAAGAAACAACAACGAGCAAGCATGCGGAAGTTCCGATTGAAGAATTGGACCTTTCAGTTCGCTCATACAATTGTCTAAAGCGTGCTGGAATTAACACGATTCAAGAGTTGACTGATCGCTCAGAAAACCAAATGATGAATGTGCGTAACCTTGGACGTAAGTCACTTGACGAAATCCAAGATAAGCTAACAGCACTAGGACTAGGCTTCCGCAAGGAAGACTAAACCTAAATAGATAAATCCAAGTAAAGGAGAATACACTCATGGGATACCGTAAGTTAGGACGTTCTAGCGCACAACGTAAGGCTTTGTTGCGCGACTTGACAACACAATTGTTGATCAACGGATCAATCCAAACTACAGAAGCACGTGCGAAGGAAGTTCGCCGTACTGCTGATAAGATAATTACATTAGGTAAGCATGGAGACTTGGCATCACGCCGTAAGGCTGCTGCTTTCCTACGTAACGTAGTTGCGGACGTAAACGTTTCTGAAGAAGAAAACGTTAAGATTCAAAATGCTGTGCAATACTTGTTTAACGAAGTTGCACCACGCTTTGAGGGTCGTGCGGGTGGTTACACTCGTATTCTAAAGATGGACCAACGTCGTGGAGACGCTGCTCCTATGGTTCTTTTGCAATTGGTTGACTAATTCTAAAGTAACTACTTTACATTAACAATCAAATCTCTCATGCTTTGAGGTATAAACCGCTATGATGATGGCATTGCCGAGTCTAGGTTGAATGACACTCGTGTCGCGCCTCTTAGTGTGTGAGGTTTTTTTGTATCTACAATTACCATCGATAACATAAAACCTCTTGGTAGATATGCCATGGGGTTTTTATATTCGGGTCATTATGGATGAGTACGTTGTATCAACAGCGATCGGTATTGAAATGATGTACCCTGGATGGATATATTGATAAAGAAAGAGCCTCAGTCTAACGATGTGTTAGATTGAGGTTCTTTTTGTATATTTAGATGATTTATTAAACAACGCTGTGTTAAATAACTACTGGTTAACCGTGACGGCTTAGCTTAGCTAAAGCATCACCAGTGAATTGAATTAATAGGATCAATAGTAGCACGATGATTGTGGCTGTCCACATAACATCGGGTTGGAAACGTTGGTATCCAGTAACAATGGCAGTAGTTCCTAAACCACCGGCACCAATAGCTCCCGCCATCGTTGTTAATCCAACTAGGCTAATGGTTGTGACTGTAGAAACACGAATTAGTTCTGATAGACCTTCACGTAGGTAAACGGATGTAATGATGTCCCAGTTGGTTGCACCGTATGAACGTGCTGCTTCAACCTTACCAGTAGATACACCTAGGAGGGCAACTTGCACTTGGCGCGCGAAGAAGGGGAATACCCCCAATGAAAGGGGCACTAATGCAGCAGTTGGACCGATTGTTGTTCCGGCCACGAATTGCGTCAATGGAGAGAAGATAACAACCATGATAATGAAAGGAATTGCACGGCCAATTGAGACAAACTTGTCTAGGAACTGGAAAGCAACCTTATTAGGCATAATACCGTTCGCATCAGTTAGAACCAATCCGATTCCAAAGATTAAACCAAGTAGACCACCGAAAATCGCAGAACCACAAGTCATGTATAGTGTTTCAAAGATAGATGTTCCCCAGGCACCGTCACCGGTCCAACCTAGGTTATAGACGTTAGGGAAATTCGTTTCAATCCAATTAAGCATTGGCATTTCCTCCTTCATTTAAGATTTTGATACCAACACCTTGATCACGGAAGTGTTGTAGTGCGTCGTTAATCGCAGCTTCACTTGGACCACTAAAGACTGCGATAGCGAGTCCTACAGGTGTTTGTGTTAGGATTTCCATGTTTGAGTATAGAATGTTTGGTGCCACGCCGTAATCAGCATAGATTGTTGCTAACAATGGTTGTGCTGTATCATTTCCAACATAGTGGATTTGGACAAGTTTACTATTCGCATCTAAGGGACGTGTCGCCAATAGTTCTTGGACATTTTCTAATGCAGCATCTAGATTAGTAGCTGTATTGATAAAGTCCTTAGTTAGGGTCTTTTGTGGGTTGGTAAAGATTTCAAGTAGTGAACCACGTTCGATAATGTGACCATTTTCCATCACCGCAACTTTATTGGCGATTTCCTTAACGACTTGCATTTCGTGGGTAATCATAATGATTGTGACACCCAATGTTTGATTAACTTCTTTTAGTAGTTTCAAAATTTGGTTCGTTGTACGTGGATCAAGCGCAGACGTTGCTTCGTCAGAAAGCAAGATGTCAGGATCATTAACCAACGCACGCGCAATGGCAACACGTTGCTTTTGACCACCAGATAGTTGTGACGGGTAGTTACCAGCTCGATCAGATAGACCAACTAATTCTAATAGCTCGGAAACTTTAGCTTTCTTTTCAGCTGTGCTTAGTGAAGCGTGCTTTAGTGGTTGTAGGACATTATCAAAGACTGTGATTTCATCTAGCAAATTGAAGTGTTGGAAAATCATCCCAATCTTCTTACGTTGATTACGTAAGTCTTTAGAAGATAGCTTCGTTAGGTCTTGACCATTAATGATAACTTCCCCAGATGTTGGGCGTTGGAGTAGGTTAATGTTACGGACAAGCGTAGACTTACCAGCTCCTGAGTAACCTACGATACCGTAGATGTCACCAGCTTCAACAGTTAGGCTTTCATTTTGCACAGCAACGATATTACGTTGTCCTTGTTTAAATGTGACGTTAATATTCTTTAATTCAATAATCGGCATAAGAACTCCTTATTTTAGATCCAAATCCCAAGCTGCAATTTGAGTGTCACCCCAGTGCTTTTTGAAGTATTGTTTTGTTGTTTCTGTTTGGAATGACTTCACGACCTTAGCGTAGTTGTCATTATCCTTTTGATCCTTCTTAGCTGCAATAATGTTAATCCATGGCTTAGATGCTTTAGTTAGTGGCTCAACGAAGATTGCAGTTTCTGGATCGACCTTAGCTTCAACGGCGTAGTTAGAATTGATAACGGCCCCGGCCACATTACCTGACTTTAGGTTTGAAGCAGTTTGGTCAGCGGCAACTGCCTTAATCTTCAAATCCTTATTGTTTTTAGTAATGTCTTTGACAGTAGGCATTGCTGTTTTCTTGATATCAATTAGCTTTGCTTGGGCCAATAGTTGTAATGCACGTGCTTCATTAGTCGGATCGTTAGGAACAACAATGGTGTCACCAGCCTTAAAGTCTGATACAGTCTTCAAAGAATCTGAGTAAAGACGCAGGGGTGAAATGGCTGTATCCCCAATGCCGACTAATTGGTTATTGTTTGAAGCATTCCAGTTCTTTAAGAAGTCATTATGCTGGAAGGCGTTCAAGTCAATTGAACCGTCTGCCACAGCTTTATTAGGTTGATTGTAATCAGTGAATGTCTTGGTCTTAACCGTAATACCGTATTCATCCTTAGCGGTTTTAGCAACAGAATCCCATAATTCCTTATCAGATGAACCAACTAACCCAATCGTTACAGTAGGTGAGTCATTATTACTTGAAGTACCATTATTTGGACGTTCAGTAGTTAGTAATCCCATACCAGTTACAGTTAGGGCAAAAGTAGCTAATGCAGTTCCAGCAATTTTCAATTTCGTATTCATAATCTCTCTCCTTAAATTTTATGGCACAAAAAAAGACCCGTTCCTATGTGTCGCAGCTGCGAAAGACACAATAGAAACGAGTCACCTCGTGTTACCATTCTAGTTTATCTTTTGGTTACCCAAAAAGACCTTGCAACGAGCAGGCAGTGAGCGAAATGATGCTATGCCGATTCGTGTGTCCTGATAACGGAGACCAATCCGTCGTTAACTTACAGACTTGCTGCTCATCAACGCCAATCACAGGTCATTTTCATTTGGTTATCACACGACAACTTGCACCACCGTTGTCTCTCTGAGGAGGATAAATCCAAATTACTTTCCTGATCACTTTGTTTAGTTCTAATACTTGTGAGTAATAATAATAGATTTTATTTTCGTTGTCAAATAGTAAGTGAAAAATATTTATTTAATGTACATAGATTTATGCCATGAATGACTATCCTAGAACTAATAACCCTAAGGTTGCAAGGATTTGACGAGCTCTTGTATAGTATCGCGCGTATCTCTAAACACTTGAATAATTTGCTCAGGTGTTCCTGTTGCTTGTGCAGGATCTAGTAGATCCCAGTGTAATCGCTTGATATGGGGAGGTGTCATAGGACACTTGTCTTTGGCATCCCCACATAGCGTAATAATAATGTCACTAGAATTTAAATAATCAGGATCAATTAAGTTTGAGGTTTGATTTGAAATATCAATTCCGATTTCTTGCATAACATTGACAGCATTAGGATTTAAGCCGTGAGTTTCTATTCCGGCACTTTTAATCGTCCAATCAGTAGGCAAATAGTGTTTGGCAAATCCTTCTGCTATTTGACTACGACATGAATTACCAGTGCATAAAAAATATAATTGCATATTAAATTCTCCTCTGTAAGGCATGGCGTTAATTATTAACTAATTAATGGGTGATGTAAAGAGCACATAGGCGATTTTTATATTATGGGATGTAGTCGAAATTGATCGGTTTAGTCATATGTAGAATTATAAGGGCGGTTTGTATAGTGTGTGGTAAAATAGTACTTATTAAAAACGTCACAAGAGGGAAGTGGAGAAACATCATGTCATTACATTACGCGGATGATAGCCTAGCATTGCACACCGATGCTTATCAACTGTCTATGATGCAAACATATTTTGATCAAGGAATTAATAACCGTCACGCGGTTTATGAAATGTATTTCCGTAAGCTGCCATTTAAGAATGGATATGCAATTTTTGCAGGTCTGGAACGCGTCTTAGAATACTTACGTGGTTTGCACTTTTCAGAAACGGATATTGCCTACCTACGTGAAACAGGTTCATACAGTGAAGAATTCATTGATTACTTGGAGAACTGGCGCTTTAAGGGAACTGTCCGTGCGCCTCGTGAAGGAGAACCAGTCTTCAATGATGAACCAATCTTGCAAGTCGAAGGATCCGTTTTTGATGCGCAACTAATTGAAACACCATTATTGAACATCATTAATTATCAAACATTGATTGCGACAAAGGCATCACGTATTCGAAGCGTTGTTGGGGATCAAGCTTTGATGGAATTTGGAACACGTCGTGCCCAAGAAATGGACGCCGCACTATGGGGAACACGTGCTGCATACATTGGAGGATTTGATGCAACTTCAAATGTCCGCGCGGGTAAGATTTTTGGTATTCCAATTTCTGGAACACATGCGCACAGTTTGGTTCAAATTTACCGTAGTGATTATGAAGCTTTCAAGGCGTACGCCGAAAGTCACCGTGACTGTGTATTCTTAGTAGATACTTATGACACATTGCGTTCTGGTGTACCTGCCGCAATTAAGGTGGCGCGTGAATTTGGTGATAAGATTAACTTCTTAGGTGTTCGCATTGACTCAGGAGACATGGCTTACTTGTCTAAGGGTGTGCGTAAGATGTTGGATGATGCTGGTTTCCCAGATGCCAAGATCTACGCATCTAATGATTTGGATGAAGAAACAATTACGAGTTTGAAGCGCCAAGATGCCAAGATTGACGTCTGGGGAATTGGAACTAAGTTGATTACAGCGTACGATCAACCAGCACTAGGTGGTGTTTACAAGGTTGTCTCAATTGAGAACGAACGCGGTAAGATGGTCGACACCATTAAGATTTCTGGAACGGCTGCGAAGATTTCTACACCAGGTAAGAAGCAAGTTTGGCGTATTACATCAAATGCGGATGGTAAGTCTGAAGGTGACTATGTTGCCCTATGGGATGAAAACCCTAAGGATGACCCAGAAGGTGTGTACATGTTCAATCCGAACTACCCATACCTAAACAAGACGATTACTGATTACACAGCACGTCCTTTGTTGCATGATGTGGTTGTGGATGGTGAGATTGTCTATGAATCACCAGACTTGGCTGAAATTCGTGCATACTCTCAAGAAAACTTGCAAGCATTGTGGGCAGAATATCGTCGTGATTTGAACCCACAAGAATACCCAGTCGATCTATCTAAGAAGGCTTGGCAAAACAAGATGAGTTTGATTGAAGAAGTACAAGGATTCGTAAAGCGTATTGCAGTGACTGAAGAAGCATTGCCAAAGGATATCAACGAGGACTAATCATGACAACGAAACAAGCAGAAATTATTGCCGCTTTAGGCTCACAACCAACGATTGACCCGATGGTTGAATACCGTCGTTCCGTTGATTTGTTGAAGGAATACCTAAAGAAGACAGGACTAAAAGTTTATGTATTAGGTATTTCTGGTGGGCAAGATTCAACGTTAGCCGGTAAAATGGCACAAACAGCCGTGGAAGAATTGCGCGAAGAAACTGGAGATGCAGGATACAAGTTTATTGCAATGCGTTTGCCATACAATGAACAAGCTGATGAACAAGATGCGTTGGATGCAATTGCCTGGCAAAATGCAGACCAAACAATTCGTGTTAATATTCAAGGTGCAACCGAAGCGTCAGTTAAGCAACTAACCGATGCGGGGATGTCTGTTTCTGATTTCAACAAAGGAAACATCAAAGCCCGTCAACGTATGATTTCACAATTTGCGGTGGCTGGTGAAGTTGGTGGTGTTGTGATTGGAACGGATCATGCAGCCGAAGCAGTGACTGGATTCTACACAAAGTTTGGGGATGGTGCAGCGGACATTACGCCACTATACCGTCTAACTAAGCGTCAAGGACGTCAAATTTTGGAAATGCTAGGAGCACCTGTGCACTTGTATGAAAAGGTGCCAACAGCTGATCTTGAAGAAGACCGTCCATCATTACCTGATGAAGTTGCGCTAGGTGTCACATATGATGACCTAGACGACTACCTAGAAGGTAAGACAGTTTCAGACGATGCCGCAACTAAGATTGAAGGTTGGTATAACCGCACAATGCACAAGCGTCGTGGACCAGTTACAGTCTTTGACCAATGGTGGCGTTAAACCGAATCTACTTACGAACTCTATCACTGAGGTGATAGAGTTTTTTCTTATTCAAATCAATGAAAAAGACGATGTAAAAATAGAGAGATTATTAGAGTGTTTTAGCCCCTTTCATTGACGTTAACCCTTTGTTTAAGTATGCTTAAAGAGAAACAATTAATCGACATATGCTCTATAAAAAGCATGAAAATAATAAGGTAAGGAGAACTATCAAGAATGAAAGTATTTAATACATTATCTTTAGAAAAAGAAACGTTTGAACCGGTAACTCCAGGGGTCATTAACATGTACGTCTGTGGACCAACGGTGTATAACTACATTCATATTGGAAACGCACGTTCTGCTATTGCCTTTGACACTATTCGACGTTATTTGGAATACCGTGGAAACGAAGTTAACTTTGTTTCTAACTTCACTGACGTTGATGACAAGATGATTAAAGCAGCCGCTGAAGAAGGTATTACAGTACCTGAACTAGCGGACCGTTATATTGCAGCTTACTTTGAAGATACAGCTGCCTTGAATGTTAAGCCTGCTACGGTACAACCACGTGCCACAGATAACATTCCAGAAATTATCACATTCGTAGAAGACTTGATTGCCAAGGACTACGCTTATGTTGCAGAAGGGGATGTGTACTTCCGTGCACGTAAGTTCCCTGATTACGGTCACTTGGCTCACCAAGACCTAGACGAAATGGAGCATAATGCTGCAGGTCGTTTGGATGATGAAGAACAAGACCGTAAGGAAGATCCAATGGACTTCGCTGTTTGGAAGTCAGCAGCTAATGACAACGCTATTTCATGGGATTCACCATGGGGAGCAGGACGTCCAGGATGGCACATTGAATGTTCAGTCATGTCTACTAAGTATTTGGGTAACAATATTGATATCCACGGTGGTGGAATCGATTTGGCTTTCCCACACCATACAAATGAAATTGCACAATCAGAAGCACGTTCTGGCGAAACATTCGTGCACAAGTGGTTGCACAATGGATTTGTGACAGTTGGGGATGCACAAGAGAAGATGTCTAAGTCATTAGGTAACTTCACAACAGTCCACGACTTGTTGCAAGAATTGAGCGACCCATTGGCTTTGCGCTTCTTCATGGCAAGCACACAATACCGTCGCCCAATTGCTTTCTCAACAGCGAACCTAGAACAAGCAACGAACAACTTGAACCGTATCCGTACGGCATACCGTAACTTGCAATTCCGTTTGGCGGATGCACAAGAAGGTATTAACCCAGAAACACTTGTTCAAGTTGCGACAATCGTTAACACATTCAACGAAGCTATGGATGATGACTTTAACGTACAAAACGCGTTGTCAGCTATCTACGATCTAGTTGAATTGGCTAACACAACTTCACAAGAAAACGTTGTGGTCACAAGTGACGTTAACTTGATTCTAGAAACATTAGCTAAGTTGATGGATATCTTCGGAGTTGATGACTTGGCGCAAGAAGAATTGGCTGACGAAACAATTCAAGCATTGATTGATGAACGTGATGCAGCCCGTGAGAACCGTGACTTTGCGCGTTCAGATGAAATTCGCGAAGAACTAGCAGCACAAGATATTTTACTAGAAGATACACCGCAAGGGACGCGTTGGCGTCGTGCGACACAAGATTAAGGAATAAACATGTTAGATGAAAAAGTCGATTACCAACAAATGACTGGGTTAGACCTAGCGTTTTTTGGGGATGCTGTGTATGAATTCTATGTACGTCAACATCTATTAGCACTAGGGATTAAGAAGCCACACAAGCTACAACGTGAAGCGAAGCAATACGTTTCAGCGAAAGCACACGCGGCGCTTTATCGCTTGATGGAAGAAGATGCACTATTGACGGAAGCTGAAGAATCATACTTCAAGCGTGGTCGTAATGCTAACTCACATACAAAGGCCAAGAATACGGACGTGGTAACATACCGTATCTCAACTGGTTTTGAAGCATTAATTGGATATCTATATGCAAGTCGTCAAATCGAACGATTGGATGAAGTTGTGTCATGGGTATTTGAACAAGTAGAAAGTGGACGGACACGAGAAAATGGTACAAAATAACAAGAAGATGAAGACGCCAAAGCCGGTAAAGGGAACTAAGCCTAACAAGCCAGCTAAGCGTCGTGACGATCGTGATAACCGCGACAATCGTCCAACTAAGAAGTCACGCCCACAAACTGAACAAGTTGAAGTCGTACAAGTCCCTGAAGATTCAGAATTCATCTTTGGAATTCACGCTTCAACTGAAGCATTGAAGGGTGAAACGGACATCAACAAGGTTTGGCTGCAAGCTGGACTTGCTGACAAGACACGTAACGAATTAATCGCACTTGCGAAGAAGCGTGGCTTGATTGTACAAGATGCACCTAAGGCTAAGCTAGACGAACTAGCAAACGGCGCAAACCACCAAGGTGTTGTGATGTCTGTTGCGGCATATGCATACGCAGAACTTGATGACTTGTTTGCTAAGGCTGCTGAAAAGAATGAAGAACCATTCTTCTTGATCTTAGATTCAATCGAAGACCCACACAATTTGGGATCAATTCTACGTACAGCTGATGCAGCTGGAGTCCACGGAATTATCATTCCAAAGCGTCGTGCGGTTCAATTGACTGCTGTTGTTGCGAAGACCTCAACAGGGGCAATCGAACACGTACCAGTTACCCGTGTAACGAACCTAGTACAAACTGTTACTGAATTGAAGAAGCGTGGCCTATGGGTTTACGGAACTGATATGAACGGTAAGGACTACCGTCAATGGGATGCTAAGGGCGCAACTGCGCTAGTTATTGGAAACGAAGGTAAGGGAATTGCACCATTGTTGAAGAAGACAATGGACGAAACGCTAACTATTCCAATGGTTGGACACGTGCAAAGTTTGAACGCTTCTGTTGCAGCCAGCCTATTGATTTACCAAGGGTTTAACTCACGTAACCCACTATAAAGTGAATAAAATTAAAACACATCATGAAAATGATGTGTTTTTTTGTGTCATAAATCCATTTTGCAACGTCTGTAATAAAGGTGTGTAAAAACAGGAGGATGCAGAATGCAAACAGACGCAGAATTATTATTGGCCGCACAGTCGGGGGATGAAGAGGCATTTGAAGTAATTGTACAGAGGTATTCTGGCTTAATTTGGCGCGGGTACAAATATCAATCCATTCGAATTGCGTCGAAAGATTGGCAACATGAAGCACGTATTGTACTGTTTTATTGTTTACAACGGATTAAAGACCTACAATGGGGTGTCTTAACAGCATATTATCAGCGTGCGCTAATACATCATCCAGTAACTTTATGGCGTCAAGAAGAGAAACGAGCTGCTATCGTTAAAGATGTACTCAAGAATGGCGCAATTAATCCGAGGGAGTATTTTATTGTGGAACCAGAGCTCCAACTGCATTTGTTCTGTAATGAGATGGTGATTGAGTTACAAGCAGAGCAGTATCAGCTACTACAATTACGTGTCACAGGATATTCAATCGCAGAGTGTGCACGAATATTAAAAAGGTCAAAATCATGGTGCTATTTGACAATGAAAGAAATACGGATTTATTGTGATCAATGGACTCGAATATAAAAAGATGTTTTTTTTCTGTATTCGTGATAGAATGTGACTATATTTGAAAAGTAGAGGTAATCGACATGGCAGGAAAAAAAGTGGCTTTGGCCTGTAGTGAATGCGGTTCACGAAACTATACGGTTGCAAAAAAGCTTGATCGCGCCGTTCGGTTAGAAGTGAAGAAGTACTGCAAGACTTGCGATAAGCACACAATGCATCGCGAGACTGTGTAAAGGGAGACGTAACACTATGAAGTTTATTGCAAGTGTAGCGGCAGAAATGAAGCGTGTAACATGGCCAACATTCAATCAAAACATGCGTAATACAATGATTGTGTTGGTAACTAGTGGATTCTTTGCCATTCTATTGGGAGCCGTTGACTGGATCTTTGAACATGGACTAATGTTCTTGTCGAAGTAAGCTGGTTACGTTATAATCAACATATAGATAAGCAAGTAAACCCCTCAGGTTCTTTTTGAGGGTTTTTATTTACAAAAAAATAGGCACATATAAGCACGAGGAGACTGAAATCATGGCACAATCAGGCGCAGAATCACTTCAAAATGAATGGTTTGTTATTCACACATACTCAGGTTACGAAAACAAGGTGAAGGCTAACCTAGAATCACGTATTGAAACAATGGGAATGACTGACTACATCTTCCGTGTAGTTGTTCCAGAACAAGAAGTTACTGTTCGCGAAGGTGACGAAACTAAGGTTGTTATGGAAAATGACTTCCCTGGTTACGTTCTTGTTGAAATGGTAATGACTGACGAAGCTTGGTATGTTGTACGTAACACACCAGGAGTTACTGGATTCTTGGGATCACACGGTGGTGGGTCAAAGCCTAACTCATTGTTGCCTGAAGAAGTTGACGAAATGTTGTCACGTATGAACATGACAGAACGTCAAGTTGTTGAAGAATTGAACGCTGAAGTTGGTGATGTTGTTAACATCGTTTCAGGTTCATTCGCTGGTATGGAAGGTGCAATCACGCACATTAACACTGAAAAGCAAGAAGTTACTGTATTGGTTAACTTCTTGGGACGTGAAACACCAACTGAAATGCCATTCTCAGAAGTAGAAACACTAGATTAATTATTCCAAAGCCCTTGCCAATTGGCAGGGGCTTTGTTATTATGGACAAGTATGTTTGGTGACAAACGTATGTGGGAGGCGGAAATCGAAACTCGCCATTTATACCACAAACACGAAGGAGGAAACAATCGTGGCTAAGAAAGTTTCAAGTATTGTTAAGTTGCAGATTCCAGCCGGTAAGGCTACACCTGCACCTCCAGTTGGACCTGCATTGGGTCAAGCTGGTGTTAACATCATGGGGTTCGCAAAGGAATTTAACGCACGTACTGCTGATCAAGATGGTATGTTGATTCCTGTTGTTATTACTGTATATGAAGATCGTTCATTCGAATTCATCACTAAGACACCTCCTGCAGCAGTTTTGCTAAAGAAGGCAGCTAAGGTTGAAAAGGGTTCAGGAGAACCTAACACGAAGAAGGTCGCAACAGTTACTGCAGCGCAAGTTCGCGAAATTGCAGAAACTAAGATGCAAGATCTAAACGCAGCTGACGTAGAAGCAGCAATGCGCATGATTGAAGGTACTGCACGTTCAATGGGATTCATCGTTGAAGGTTAATTCATAAACCAAGTGTTTGTACGGATCGCATAGGAAACTAAGCATGATCAAGCGGAAGGTCTGGACGACCGTTTGACCGCATTTGCAAGGAGGAAAGCAACCATGGCTAAGAAATATGGTAAGAAGTATTTAGCAGCCGCTGAAAAGGTAGATGCTAACAAGCTATACACTATCGAAGAAGCTGCTACACTAGTTAAAGAAATTGAATTCGCAAACTTCGACTCAACAGTTGAAATTGCATTCAACTTGAACGTAGACACACGTCAAGCTGACCAACAATTGCGTGGGGCACTAGTTTTGCCTAACGGAACTGGTAAGGATCAAACTGTTGTTGTGTTCGCTCAAGGTGATAAGGCGAAGGAAGCTGAAGCAGCTGGTGCCGACGTTGTTGGTGCTGCTGACTTGGTACAACGCATCTCTGATGGATGGTTGGACTTCGACGTTGCTATCGCAACACCTGACATGATGGCTCAAGTTGGACGTGTTGGACGTGCACTTGGACCTAAGGGATTGATGCCAAACCCTAAGACTGGAACAGTTACATTTGACGTTGCTAAGGCTGTTGCCGATGCTAAGTCAGGTCAAGTTACTTACCGTACTGACCGTGACGGAAACGTTGCTGTACCAGTTGGTAAGGCTTCATTCGACGCCGAAAAGCTTGCTGGAAACATCAAGGCTTTGGCAGACGTTGTTGTTAAGGCACGTCCTGCTGCTGTTAAGGGAACATACGTACAACACGTATCAATCGCTTCAACATTCGGACCTTCAATCAACTTGGACCCAGCTGGATTGTTGTAATAGACAATTTCAGTTTGCCAGTTGACGCTTCCTCGAGAAGCTGATATAGTAACTAATGTAATATATCGATTCTACCTAAGACGCAGGTGTCGTAAGACATAAATCCCGCCGAGGAAGTGAAAAACGCGCAAGCGACTTTTGACCCCCCGGTACCTTTGTGTAACGGGGGGTTTTGGTTAGGATCAAAAATTCTAAACAGGAGGAATGATCACATGAGTGAAGCAAATATTGCTGTTAAAGCACAACAAGTTGAAGAAGTAGCCGCTAAGTTTAAGGATGCTGCTTCAGCTGTTGTGGTAGACGTACGTGGTTTGACTGTTGAACAATCAAACGAATTGCGTTCTGCATTGCGTGAAGAAGGTGTTGAACTTAAGGTTATCAAGAACAAGATTTTGACTCGTGCCGCTGCTGCTGCAGACTTGGCCGAATTGAACGACGTGTTCGCTGGACCTTCAGCCGTTGCATTCTCAACTGAAGATGCAATCGCACCTTCACGTATTTTGAAGAAGTTTGCCGACAAGATCGAAGCCTTGGAAATCAAGGGTGGTGTTGTCGATGGTAACGTTGCGTCTGTTGAAGATATCAACAAGTACGCTGCATTGCCAGACCGCGACGGATTGCTATCAATGTTGTTGTCAACATTGCAAGCACCTGTTCGTAACGTTGCTTACGCTGTTAACGCAGTTAAGGACGCCAAGGAAGAAACTGTTGAAGCGTAAGCTCAACGTTCTGACTTATCCGGGACTTGTCCCACAAATATAAAAAAACAATGTCTATAAGACATCAATATATGGAGGAATTATCATGGCTTTTGATAAGGATACAATCATCGCTTCATTGAAGGAAGCAACTATCATGGATTTGGCTGACTTGGTTTCAGCTATCGAAGAAGAATTTGGTGTTTCAGCCGCTGCTCCTGTTGCAGCTGCTGGTGCCGCTGGTGGAGCTGCTGAAGCTGCTAAGTCAGAATTCGATGTTGAATTGACTTCTGGTGGAGCCGCTAAGGTTAAGGTTATCAAGGCAGTTCGTGAAGCAACTGGTTTGGGACTAAAGGACGCCAAGGACCTTGTTGATGGTGCACCATCAATGGTTAAGGAAGGTGTTTCAGAAGACGAAGCTAACGAATTGAAGGCTAAGTTGGAAGAAGCTGGAGCCGTTGTTACTGTTAAGTAATTTCGTCTTCTAAAGAAAAGATCAACTCTTAGGAGTTGGTCTTTTTTTGTTGTCTTGAATTTTTAAGGTTCGTAGCGTAAGATAAGGACACATTAAGGAGGAAGTTAATATGGCAAAAACAGAAGAAGAAAAAGCAGAGTTACGTGCACGTTTAACCCCTGAAGAGTATGCGGTAACGCAAGAAAGTGCGACAGAACATCCATTTACGGGTGTATATGATGACTTTTATAAAGAAGGAATCTATGTAGACGTGGTTGATGGGACACCATTGTTCAGTTCAACCGATAAATATGATGCAGGTTGTGGGTGGCCAGCATTTACACAACCCATTGATGCACATGAAATTAATGAAGTAGCAGACTACAAGTTACTACGTCCACGAGTAGAAGTGCGTTCTAAGGAAGCTGATTCACATCTAGGTCACGTATTTACGGACGGACCCGCTGATCGCGGTGGATTACGTTACTGCATTAACTCAGCAGCATTGAAGTTTATTCCTGTTTCTGAATTAGAAGAAGCTGTATACGGAAAATATAAGGGATTATTTAGCTAATAGGCGCAATTAATCATGTTAATTATGAAAGACTAAGCAGAAATGTTTAGTCTTTTTTATTGGGCTAAAAAATATGAATGACAATTAAAGCAGCGTAGTCATTGCCGGTGGATTAGCTAAAACAATAGTTTGATGAGCGTGAGTTCGGCTAAAAGTGTGTGAGGCAATAATGGTATGCATAAAACGGGTGTTTTGAAGTAGGTATGTTTAAATATGGTTTGCTTGTCATCGATTATAGATTTGTATAATTATGCATATGGAACCAGATAAAGTATGTGAAAAAGGCGAAAGAATGGTAAATATCAACAATTCTAAAAAGCATATTAATTCTTCAAAAACAGGTTAAGCGCTTACATTCAAGCGGTGTGAACCATATGCTTTAACCATGTCTTTTTTTTAATGATATGTGAAATAAATAAAGTTTGTTATGTGATGAAAACTGTTGTTTATTCAGATGAAACCTGTTAATCTAATTAAGGCGAATATGAAAAGAAGTTTTTTCGTGTCATAAAAAAAGGTAATGGAGGCTCAAATGTTAGAGGTAAAGAATTTAACAGTCGGTTACACGGCGACCCCTGTATTTGAAAACTTGTCAGTTAATTTTGAACCGGCAAAAATCACGGGTATCATCGGACCCAACGGAGCTGGGAAGTCAACAATGATCAAGGGTATCTTGGAGTTGATTCGTAAGCAAGGTGGGGAAGTCACAGTTGATGGACAACCCGTCACAAAGGAACGTCAAAAGATTGCGTACGTTGAACAACGTGCCAACTTGGACCTAACCTTCCCGATCAGTGTTTTTGAGTTGGTTCTAACCGGTACATACGGTAAGTTAGGATTATTCAAAAGCCCTGGGCAGGCAGAAAAAGACTTGGCAATGGATGCATTGAAGCAAGTCAAGTTAGAAGAATTTAAGAACCGCCAAATCGGTGGTTTGTCAGGTGGACAATTGCAACGTGTGTTCGTTGCTCGTGCGATTGTTCAACAAGCTGAAGTTGTGATTTTGGACGAACCTTTCGTTGGAATCGACATGACTTCAGAAGCAGAAATCATGAATATCTTGAAGAAGTGGCGTGACGAAGGTAAGTCAATCATCGTTGTTCACCACGACTTGAACAAGGTTGCGAACTACTTTGACAACTTGGTAATCATGAACCACGGTATTGTGGCAGCTGGACCAGTTGAAGAAGTATACACACAACAAAACATTCAAAAGGCCTTCTCTGCCGATCTTGGTGCAGTATTGTTTGATAACAAGGAGGAAGCTTAATGTTTGCTAGTATTCAAGATTTTATTGTCGCTTTAGGACAATACAACTTCCTACAAAGTGCCTTGATGGCTTCAATCATGGTTGGAATCATGTCAGGTATCATCGGAAGTTTCATCATTCTTCGTGGAATGTCATTGATGGGAGATGCGATTTCTCACTCAGTTCTTCCTGGAGTTGCCGTTGCGTACATGCTTGGAATTAACATGCTTTGGGGAGCAGCTACATTCGGAGTTATCGCAGCGCTATTGATTGGTTTCGTTTCAACTCACAGTAAGTTGAAGAATGATACTGCTATCGGAATTGTTTTCTCAGCATTCTTTGCTTTGGGATTCATTTTGATTTCAATGGCAGAATCATCAACTAACTTGCACCACATCTTGTTTGGTAACGTTTTGGCCGTGTCAGATTCTGACTTGGTTACAACAGTTATCATCTTGGCAATTGTTATCTTGTTTGTGGTTTTGTTCTTCAAGGAATTGCAAATCACATCATTCGACGAAACATTTGCACGTGTGTACGGTTTGAAGACATACTTGATTCAATACGGTTTGATGATCGTTTTGACTCTTGTAACTGTTACTGCTCTTCAAACAGTTGGTATTATCTTGATCGTTGCGATGTTGATCACACCAGCGGCCATTGCATTCTTGTGGACAAACAAGTTGTCAACAATGTTGGCGTTGGCATCAGCATTCGGAACTGTATCATCAGTTGTCGGGCTATACCTTTCATACACATTTAACTGGGCATCGGGGCCCGCTATTGTGTTGGTAGCAGCTATTATTTTCTTGGTGTCATTCTTTATTGCACCAAAGCAAGGATTCATTCAAAAGCTAGGGGGAAAAAATGCTTAAGAAGTTAGGAATTACACTTGCGGCATTACTAGTCGTAATCGGTGGAGTCGTTTGGTTCGTTAACGGACGTGGTGATCAACAATCAACAAATGGTGGAAAGTTTAGCGTTGTAACAACAAACTCAATCTTGCAAGACATGGTTGAAAAGGTTGGTGGGGACGACGTTAAGGTATACAGCATGGTTCCGCGTGGTACTGATCCACACGAATATGACCCAACACCAGAAGACATTCGTCAAGCTACAGAAGCTAGCGTAGTCTTCCACAACGGTTTGAACTTGGAAACAGGTGGAAACGGTTGGTTCACAAAGTTGATGGAACAATCAAACAAGCGCGATGGTGAAGAAGTATTCTCAGCCTCAGAAAATGTTAAGGCAATGTACCTAACATCTAAGGGACAAGAAAACGAAGAAGACCCACACGCATGGCTAGATATTCAAAACGGTATCAAGTACGTTCAACACATTACTGACGTTTTGAAGAAGAAGGATGCTAAGCATGCTGACGCTTACCAAGAACGTTCAGACAAGTACGTTGCTGAATTGAAGAAGTTGGACGCAGAAGCTAAGTCAAAGTTCAATGATATCCCTGAAGACCAACGTGTATTGGTTACTTCAGAAGGAGCCTTCAAGTACTTCTCAAAGGCATACGGAATTTCACCAGTATTTATCTGGGAAATCAACACTGAATCTCAAGGAACACCTGAACAAATGAAGATCGTCTTGAAGAAGATCGCTGACACAAACGTTAAGTCATTGTTCGTTGAAAGTTCAGTATCACCTAAGTCAATGGAAAAGGTTGGTAAGGAAACAGGATTGTCAATCTACTCAACAGTCTTCACAGACTCATTGGCCAAGGAAGGTAAGACAGGGGACACTTACTACGACATGATGAAGTGGAATATCGACCACATGCATGATGGAATGATGGGTAAGGCTAAGTAATCTGAGTAATAAAAAAACAAGAACGACGCTATCTTAAATGATGGTGTCGTTTTTTAATATTTTAAAAAACGTAAATGAAATAAATAGAGTTCCTAAAAAAATTTATAATCTTTGTGATGAAATTAGCTTTATTCGGTTTACAAAGTATTAGTACAGGAATAGAATTGAACATGAGTATTTATTGTGTTTTACGAGAACAAGGAGAATATATATGTCAACTAAGAACGTAGTTGTCGTTGGGGCCGGTTTTTCCGGTGTCGTTGCGGCACGTAAGTTAGCTAAGAAGCTAAAGGGTACAGATTACAAGATTGTCTTGATCGACAAGCACTCATTCATGACTTACATGACTGAATTGCACGAAGTCGCTACAGGCCGTGTTGAACCTAAGCACGTGCAAAACGATTTGCGTACTTTGTTCTACCCATACAAGAACGTTGAATTGATGACTGCTGAAGTTAAGTCAATCGACAAGGAAAAGAAGGTTATCGAAACAACTGATGGAACTGTTCCATACGAAAAGTTGGTTTTGGCAACTGGTGGAACTACTAACACATTCGGAACACCTGGTGTTTACGAATATGGTTACACACTATGGTCATATGAAGAAGCTGTTCGTTTGCGCGAACACATCGAAAAGGTTATCCGTGATGGTGCTTTGGAACTAGACCCAGAAGTTCGTGCAGCTAAGTTGCAAATCGTTGTTGTTGGTTCAGGATTTACTGGTTCAGAATTGGCCGGTGAATTGATGGAACAACGTCACGAATTGGCATTGGCTAACAACTTGGACGAAAGCGAAATCAAGATCAAGATGGTGGAAGCTGCACCAACAATCTTGAACATGCTAGATCGTAAGTTGGCTGACAAGGCTGAAGCTCACTTTACTGCACACGGTGTTGAAGTGATGAAGTCTACTGGTGTTGTTGAAGTTAAGGAAAACGCTGCTGTTCTTAAGGACGGATCAGAAATTCCTACAGAAACTTTGATCTGGACTGCCGGTGTTAAGGCTAAGGATCAAGGACAACAATGGGGACTTGAATTGGGACCTGGTCAACGCTTCATGGTTGATGGTTACTCACGTGTTCAAGGTGAAGAAGATATCTACGCCGTTGGAGACGCTGCTGCATACCAAGACCCTGAATTGGCTGACCCAGAAAACCCACGTGCTGGTTGGACTCCACAAACAGTTGAAGGTGGAGAATCTGCTGCTAAGACTGCTGTACCAAACATTGTCTTTGACTTGACTGGTAAGGGAGAACGTAAGCTATTTAAGGGACGTTACCAAGGTTACGCTGTTTCTATTGGTTCTCGTTACGCTGTTGCTGTTTGGCTACAACTAGGAGACAAGAAGATTGGTAAGAACGGAATCGGAATGTCTGGTTTCTTCGCCAACATGTTCAAGCACATGATCAACGTTTACTGGTTCTTGCAATTGAACAGCTGGTACTACCTAGGTCACTACCTACGTGATGAAATCTTCGAAACACCAGATGGCCGTAACCCATTCTTCGGATGGACTTCACGCCACGCTAACGTATTGTTCACATTGCCACTTCGTTTCATCACAGGTATGGTATGGATGTCAGTGGGACAAGCAGTTGGTATGACTGGTTCATGGCTAGGAACTTTGGCTTTGATCGTTGGTTGGTTGATCGTACTTGGTATGTTCACATCAGTTGCGGCTTTCGTCGGAATTTTGTTGAGCTTGTACTTCGTTATCACAACTAGCGGTGTTTCAGGATTCATTACTGGAGCATGGTTGATGACTGCTGCAGCTTCATTGGCTGTTATGAACGGTTCTGGACGTGTGCTTGGTGTCGACTTCTGGTTGATCCCAGCCCTAGAACGTTTTGCTAACCGTGTATTGCACGGAAAGCGTTCATCACAATACCACGATTACAAGTAATCAAATAAACCATTTGAATGAGTAAAGTCATTTAGAAGGTAAAAGAAAAGCACTCACATTTCTGTGAGTGCTTTTTTCGTGTTCATAAAGCTATTAATTAACGCTTAGGCATGTGTTGATTTGCGTAGAACGCAGCGATAACCCCGTTAGCGACACTAACGTTAATTGAAGCAATGCTGCCGTATTGCGGAATGTAAATCATTGCATCACTGGCTTCGATTAGATCATCAGCCAACCCTAGTTGTTCTTCACCGAACAAGAAGGCTGACTTCTTAGGCAATTCTACTTCGTACAATGATTGTGGTGTGTAACCTTCAGTGTTATCTACGGCGAAGATTGTGTAACCTTCTTCATGCAATTGGTCGAACAATTCTTGGTAATCAGTAATGCGTAGGTGTTCGATTGTTTCGTAATTTTGCGTTCCTAGTGCACCGCGACGATCCCACTTCTTCATACCTTCCTTTGAGTCAGGCAACATTGGGTTTTCTGGGTTAAGGAAGATCACCTTACGCATACCGAATGCATTACTGTTACGGACAGCAGAAGACTTGTTGAAGTCGTGACTTAGATTTTGCATGATTGAAATCATGTCACCACGCGTTTCGGCTAGTTCTGCTTTAATTTGTTCGTTAGGCTTACCTTTGAAGTAATCAATGATGTTACGGTAATCAGCTGAACGAGAAAGATCGATTTGAGACATATTAAGATACCTTCTTTTTAATTTGAATATAATTTAGTGGATAAAGCACATAGTTAAGGACGGAAACATATTTTAGAATCAATAGACTACCAAACCACCCAATGAGCGAACCTATAACAATGTGTAGAAAGACATTATGATAACCCAGTTGCAATAGCAACATACGTGTTGCACTGACGATTGGCACATGAACTAAGTAAATACCTAGTGACAATTGACCCACATGATTAAAATAACGCCCAAAAGCAGTTTGTAAATTAATCTTTGGGAAAATCATAAAGGCTAACATGACGGCGATTAGCATGATGATACCATCAACGCCAGGTGCATTGTAGCTAACACGGGATGTATGGCCTGCATTTGCCCAAATAATTAAATAAAAGCCGTATATGCTAGTTAAAAGACTAATTGATAGCCAAGAACCTTTGAGTGGATATTTGCGTAATAAGGCACCTAATAGGAAGAATGGAGACCAGATTAGAATCCGTTGGATAGCATAAATGGGTACGATCCAAAAATTAGCCATTAAAGCGAGTAAGCAGGCGATGGCAAAGTGGACACGTGTATCTTTGATAAACATAGACAGTGCGGAATTTGCGATAATAACGCCAAATAGCACATCTAAGAACCAAAGTGGCCCAATAGGTATTTGCCAAAGTTGTGATAAGGAATGCCAATCATACATGGCACGCACTTTCGAACCGCCTAATTGAAATAGGAACAATAGAATGACACTAAAAACAAGATAGGGGATACCAATTGAGATACTACGTTTTTTCAATCGTTCGATAAAACTGTTGATGGACGCAGTCCGTGTAAAAAAGTAACCAGAAAAAGCGATAAACACGGGCATATGGAACAGATAAATACTTTGTACAGTATTTAAGAGATTTGCCTGTGTTTGTCCTATGTATAGGTTGGCATCAAATAAACCGATGATAACATGACCAAAGACGACAAGTAAGATTGTCAGGCCTTTAGCAACGTCTATCCAAGAAATGCGTTGGGGCATTGGAACCTCCCTTAAATGTTATGACATAATAGAACTAGTATATCATTGACAGAATAGTCTTCGATAGAATAATTCAAGCCAATTTAATGGTTATTTGGTATGATAGAAGGTATGAGTTTACATGAAAGGACATTGACATGATGGCAAACATAATTGAAGTAAAAGATGTTTCTTACACATACCCCAATGCAGAACAACCAGCTTTGGAACATATCGACCTAACGATTGCTCAAGGTGACTGGGTAGCGATTATTGGGCGTAATGGATCCGGTAAATCAACCTTTGCAAAATTATTGAACTATCTATTAGTGCCAACAGAAGGAACCATTGAAATTGATGGTGTTTCTGTGAATGAAGAAAATGTTTGGACGATTCGTGACTTAGTCGGAATGGTCTTTCAAAATCCTGATAACCAATTCGTTGGGGCAACCGTTGAAGACGACGTTGCATTTGGATTAGAAAACCGTAATACACCACGTGAAGAGATGTTACCACGTGTGGCGTCTGTTTTAGATCGCGTCCACATGAGTGCCTTTAGTGATCGTGAACCGGCTCGTTTGTCTGGTGGACAAAAGCAACGTGTGGCCATTGCATCTGTTTTAGCAGTAGAACCTAAGATCTTGATTCTAGATGAAGCTACAGCCATGCTTGATCCACAAGGGCGCATGGAAATGATTGCCTTAGTACGTGAATTGAAAGCGACAATGGGTGACGAATTAACAGTTCTGTCAATTACACATGACATTGATGAAGCATCACACGCTGATAAAGTTGTTGTGTTAAGTGACGGCCGTATTCGTGAAATGGGGGAACCACAAGAAATCTTTTCAAATGCAACTAAGTTGCGTGAGTTAGGTTTGAGTGTCCCCTTTGCGGAACAATTAAAAGAAAAGTTAACCGAACGTGGTGTTAATGTACCAGAAGCATATATGACAACAGAAGGGATGGCGGACTGGTTATGGCAATCAATTTCGAAGCAGTAAGTTTTACATACCAAGCTGGTACGCCGTTTGCAACGTCAGCATTACATGATGTTAATTTGCATATCCCAGAAAACACGTTTACGGCTGTTATTGGGCATACTGGTTCTGGTAAGTCTACGATGGTTCAAATGCTTGATGGTTTAACACAACCAACGACGGGGCAAGTGACGGTAGGGAATCAAGTGATTACCGCTGAAACAAAGAAGAAGGCCTTAAACGAAATGCGTGAGCATATCGGAATGGTTTTCCAATTTCCAGAAGCACAATTGTTTGAACAAACTGTTTTACAAGACGTTATGTTTGGACCAATGAACTATGGGATGACGGAAGACGAAGCACGTATTGCGGCTAAAGAAGCGTTGCGTACTGTCGGTATGGCTGAACGCTTTGATGACCGCACGCCATTTGACTTGTCAGGTGGACAAATGCGACGTGTTGCCATTGCCGGTATTTTAGCAATGAAACCCGACCTGTTAATTTTGGACGAACCAACAGCAGGACTAGATCCGGCTGGTCAGATAGAATTGATGGCTTCGTTTGGTCGTCTCCAAAAGGAACGTAATCTAACAATTGTGTTGATTACGCACCAAATGGAGTTCGTTGCAGAATATGCAAGCCATGTGATCGTGTTTGAAGGCGGAACTGTACTAAAAGAAGGGCCAACCGCGGAAATCTTTGCGGACAGTGCCTGGCTAAAAGCACATCAACTGGATGTACCAGCGGCGCAACAATTCGCAGATGCATTGGCTGAAAAAGATATTCAACTAAACCAAGTGTTAGATATGGATGCCTTGGCTGATGAACTTGTAAAACAATTACAAGGAGGGACGCATGGGTAAGTTAATTATTGGACGTTACCTACCGGGTAACTCGTGGGTTCACCGTTTAGATCCACGCACCAAGTTTGTCTTGAGCTTCACATTTATCTTCATTATTTTTATGGCTGATAATGTGTGGGGTTACTTGGCTGCAGGTGCCTTTACGGCCTTATCAATTGCCTTAACAGGTTTAGGCTTTGGGGTCTTCTTACGTGGTCTACGACCAATTGCCTTCTTGATGTTATTAACAACAATCCTACAACTGTTCTTTATTCAGACTGGACCAGTTTGGGTAGACTGGGGATGGCTACGGATTACACAAGATGGTGTGATTAATAGTTTGGTTGTGTTTGTGCGTTTCATGTTGATCATTATGTTTTCAACAATTTTGACGCTAACAACGCCACCGCTACAAGTTGCGAATGCAATGGAGTCGCTATTGTCACCACTAAAGCGATTCAATGTACCAGTCGCTGAATTAGCGTTAATGGTCTCAATTGCGTTACGTTTTGTGCCAACCTTGATGGATGAAGCAGAAAACATTATGAATGCGCAACGTGCACGAGGTGTACGCTTTAACGAAGGAAATTTGTTTAAGCGTGCGAAGTCATATGTGCCATTAATGATTCCGCTATTTGTGAACGCCATTAAACGGGCCATTGAGTTAGGGGATGCGATGGAAGCGCGTGGTTACCGTGACAGCGATAACCGTAGTCGCTACCGTGTCCTACAATCAACCAACCAAGATACAGTTGCTTACATTGGATTTATCGCTTTTGCGATTCTGTTGTTTGCTACACGATTTATTTAGAGTGACTGAGGAGTAAGATATGCCACGATATAAAGCAACGATTGCTTATGATGGTACTGATTTTTTTGGTTGGCAAGTTCAACCAGGTAAGCGTACAGTGCAACTAGAACTAGAAGCAGCTGTAAACAAGATGGCTAAGAATCCAGCAGAACCAATTCGTGTTCAAGGATCTGGCCGCACTGATGCACGTGTCCATGCGATTGGTCAGGTTGCGCACTTCGACTTACCATTTAATATCCCAGCTGAAGCAGTGCGTAAGGGACTATCAACAATGTTGCCATACGACATCGGGATTAAAGATGTTGAAATTGTGGATGATGAATTCCATGCACAATACGCAGCGCATGATAAGACTTATCGTTACCGCTTTTCAACAACTGAATTCCGTGACCCATTCAAGCGTAACTACACAGGACACTGGAACCGTCGTTTAGATACTGACCTAATGCAACAAGCAATTGGTGATTACGTGGGTGAACACGATTGGTTAAGCTTCGTTGCTGCTGGCTTCCAACAAAAGACAACAGTGCGTACTGTGTACTCAGCTGAAATGTTCTTGAAGCCGGAAGAAAATGAAATTTGGTTTGAATTCTCAGGGAATGGTTTCCTATATAACCAAATTCGAATTATGGTCGGGGTATTATTAGAAATTGGACATGGTTCACGTCCAGTTGATGACATTCAACGATTATTTGAAGTAAAAGATCGACAAGAAGCGCGCTTCACTGCACCAGCTCAAGGGTTGTATTTGGTTGAAGTTCGCTACTAATATTTAGTTCAGGAAATTATCCATATTTACATTGACGGTAAACAAAATCCGCGGTAAGATTGAAGCTGGTATTGTTTACCAACCACAATTTGGGAATTGTCCTGGTACGACTATTTATATTTTTTGGTAAAGTAAACAAACAAATTATTGGAGGAAATTTCCATGCGTACAACTTATATGGCAAAAGCCGGTGAAATTGACCGCAAGTGGTACATTCTTGACGCGACTGATGTTCCTTTGGGACGTATCTCAACTGTAGCAGCATCAATCTTGCGCGGTAAGAACAAGCCAACTTTCACACCACACGTTGACACTGGTGACAACGTAATCATTATCAATGCTGAAAAGGTCGCTTTGACTGGTAACAAGGCATCTGACAAGGTATACTACCACCACTCAAACCACCCAGGTGGATTGAAGCAACGTAAGGCTGGTGACTTGCGCGAAAAGAACCCACAACGTTTGCTAGAACTTTCAGTTCACGGAATGTTGCCAAAGGGATCACTTGGTCGCCAACAAGGTTTGAAGTTGCATGTCTTCGCTGGTTCAGAACACAACCACGAAGCGCAACAACCAGTGTTGTTGAACATCAACAACCTTATCTAATTTAACGGAAGGAGAATAGTTTATTATGGCTACTGTACAATACTACGGAACTGGTCGTCGTAAGAATTCTGTTGCACGTGTACGTTTGGTACCTGGTAACGGAGCGATTACAATCAACGGTCGTTCAGCTGAACAATACATTCCTTTCGCTAACTTGCGTGAGGTTATGGTTCAACCATTCAACGTAACTGAAACTCTTGGTCAATACGACGTTTTGGTTAACGTTGATGGTGGAGGTTTCTCTGGTCAATCTGGTGCAATCCGTCACGGTATCGCCCGTGCCCTATTGCAAGTTGACCCAGACTTCCGTGCAGCATTGAAGTCAGCAGGATTGTTGACTCGTGACGCACGTATGAAGGAACGTAAGAAGCCAGGTCTTAAGAAGGCCCGTAAGGCATCACAATTCTCAAAGCGTTAATCTTTACGATTATTCGATTTCGAGAGTTGGACGTTTTTCAACTATCAAATATGAAAACACCCAATCGCTTAGGCGGTCGGGTGTTTTTGTTTATAAAAAATTTATAAACTGACATATTTTTCAAAAAGTGGTATATGTGTACTTATTTTAAAAAAGTAAACATTGTTGATATAATAGATGTGTTTACATGAATAAATACATATTGGAGGAATATGATGAAAACTTTAGGGGGACTTATTGTTTTAGTTGGGGTAATTACTATGAGTATTTGGGGAGTTAAATATGTAAGTTTTAAATTACATAAACGACCTGAATTAAATCAAACCGAGAAAAAACTTGGATTTATTGGCTTAGGAATTTTGTTGTTTGGTTATTTTGTGGGACAACCTACATTACGTACTATTGGAGAGATTTTAATTTTACTAGGATTTGTTTTATTAATTACTTCTCTGGTACACCTGATCAGAAATAAATTTGTAACCAAAAAACCCGTGAAAAAAGTGTTTAAGCAAATGGGAATTGGTGCAGCAGCTGTGCTTCTATTAGGAAGTGTAATTAATGCTCCATATGCAGAAGCGGATCGTAAAGAACGTGCAGTTGCAGCTAAAATCGCATCGGAAAAAGCAGAATCTGAAGAAAAAGCTGCGGCAAAGAAGTTAGAAAAAGAAGAATCAGAAGCGAAAGCAAAATCCGAATCAGAAGCAAAGAAACAATCAGAAGAAGATAAGAAGCAAGCAGAAAAAAAGAAAAAAGAATCAGAAGCCAAGGCGAAATCAGAATCAGCTGATAAGAAACGTGCCGAGGAAGAATCTCGTGTAAAAGCACAACAGAAGTCGGAATCAGAAGCGCAGGCAAAAATTAAAGCAGAGGAAAACGCACGAGTTAAGGCAGCTGCAAGCAAGAGGAAGCACGAAGTAAGGTTGCTGCTGAAAAGAAGCCGGTAACTAGATCAGAAACGCAATTGACGGATATTGGTGGAGTGATTGTTGGGAATGTACGAAGCCGTATTTATCACATGCCGGGACAACAAAACTATCGCATGGCGGAAAAAAATAAAGTGTACTTTAATTCAGAGCAAGAAGCTATTGATGCTGGATACCGTCGCTCAATGAGATAATGAAATTAATTGCATCGATGTAATCATGCATGATAAATAGATTTGATTTCCGTTTTTTGAAAAGATAAATAAGACACAGGGACCAATGATAATTAAACTAAAATACGGAATCGGCTCTAGAAATAGTATGGATACGAGATCGTATTTTAGGAGAATTAGAAAATGGATTTGAAACAAGCTAATAAATTAGTGGGCGGTGTACTTTCTGCCGTAGGTGTACAAGGATTCCAACAAGATTATGACGATTATAAACAAGAGTTACTAATCTTGTTATATCAAGAATTTGAAAAAGATAACAATCTTTCGTTAACGAATAACACTATGTTATTTAAGTTCTTAAAATGGCGTCTGTTGGATATGTTACGTAAAAATAATCGTGATCAAAAACGATTTGAGCCTACCGAAGAGTTACCTTTGCTAACGTACAGCGAGTGGGATAACTTGGACTTACGTGCAACGTTAAATGCATATATGGAGACGCTAGATAAAAAGGATGCCAGTTATAAGCTGATGGAAGTATATCTGCGAAACCCCAGGCGAACAATTGAACGACTATTGCAAGGCGCTTGATATACATCGAACAACTGCACGTCGTCGGTTAGATCGCATAAAGAAACATTTTAAGGAACTGCAAGATGAAGAATAGGGCTCTTAGATAAATTGTACTTTTAATCAAAGTAGGCAATTTAACTCAGGGCTGATTTCCAACCTACATTGATTAGGAGTACATCCTAGTTGTTGAAATTAAAATTCAATGCCACAATAACATTTTGTCTGTATAAAGACAGAATCGTTATTGTGGCTTTTCTTTTACGAAAAAAATCCTAAGGATAATGAAATAGATAAAATTCTAGACAAGTATATATATTCCACGTACACTAGTGCCTGAAACACCGTACACAATACGATTTAGCGTTTGTGAGGGGATGTATGGACACGATTGATTATGAGTTGGACTGTCTCATTGAAATATGGATAAATCACGGTATGACGTACCTGAGACGTTTTTGGAGTCGGTTGAAAGAAATCTATTTTTATAGGTAATGGCGACAATTATTGAACGCATGTATTGCTTATGAAGATGAATATTATGTAGGCGTGTAGGGTGTTTCAGAGTCATCTAGGATAAGCCTGTAATACTTTTAGGTATTATGGCTGATGACGATGAAACCATTCAATGGCACTATTAATTAGTGTTTAAACGCACTAAAAAAGACCCTGGCAATTAAGCCGGGGTCTTTTTTATGGTGTAGTTTTTATATGTTTGTTTATACTAGCAACAATGCCAATCCGATAATAACAACCAAACCAGTCAATGAAATAACACTTTCAAGAACTGTCCAAATTTGGAATGTTTGCTTAACTGAGATATCGAAGAATTCCTTGAAGATCCAGAACCCAGCATCGTTAACGTGTGACGCGAACAATGATCCAGCTCCGATTGCCAAAGCAACCAAAACAGCGATTAGTGGGTTTGATTGTGTTGCCACAACAGAAGTCAAAATTCCAGCGGCTGTCATACCAGCAACAGTGGCTGATCCAACAGAAACACGCAATAGAACAGTAACAACCCAGGCGAACAAGATCAACATAACAGGTGACATGTCACCGTTTGTTTGGAACATAGCAGCAACTTGGTCAGAGAATCCAGAAGTAACCAAGACACCACGCAAAGCACCACCACCACCAACGATAAGTAGGATACCAGCAACGGCGTTGATTGCTTCGTTCATTGAAACACCAACTTGTGTCATTGTACGCTTTTGCCAGATTCCCATTGAGAATACAGCGAAGATCAATGAAACAGTCATTGCAACAGCAGGGTTAGCCATGAATTCAATGATTGAGTCTGTCATAGTTGGGTTAGCTGGTGTAACTCCACCAGTGTAAATCATCTTGTAGACAGTTGCGATAATCATGAAGATCAATGGGAAGATTGATGTCAAAACTGACAATCCGAATGAAGGTGTCTTGTCTAGGTCGTATTCTTCAACAGGACCGATAGCAGGCAATTCTTTCTTCATAACGAATGCATCAGGTGCGTACTTTTGTGCCAACTTAGTGAACAATGGTCCACCAACAACAGCAGTAATGATCGCAACAACCAATCCAAGCATCAACATCATACCAATGTTAGCACCCAAAGCTGTGGCAACAGCAGTAGGAGCAGGTTGTGGTGGCAAGAATCCTTGTGCAGAAGATAGAGCAGCTGTCATTGAGATACCTAGGTATAGCAATGGCACCTTAGCTTCGATGGCAACGGCGAACACAATAGGAATCAATAGGACCATTCCAACACCGAAGATCATTGAGATTCCGATGATGAATGATGCAATCAAAACAGCCCATTGTAGACGCTTTAGACCGAACCAGTTGATCAATGTGCGGGCAATACGGTATGAACCACCAGCATCAGCAACCAAACGTCCAATCATTCCACCAAAGATGAAGATAACTGAGTTAGATCCTAGAATGTTTCCCACACCTTGGTCCCCTAAGACCGCAGATGGAATTGACATTGGATCCATTCCTAGCAACAAGGCCAAAACGAAGGCCGTAATAATAAGTGACACGAATGTGTTCAACTTGCATTTAACAATCAACACCAACAATAGGGCGATTGAAATGGCTAACATTAAAAACTCCATAATTATTCCTCCAGTAAAAACTAACTTGTTCAGTATACTACAAACTTCGTGAAAATGGTTGCATTAAAACAGGACTTTTAAAGCGTTTTACTGGTTGATATGAGTGAGTTTGTGAAAAAAGCATTCACAAGCCGTAAACATAGGGTTTACTTTGTGAATGCTTTCGCATATAGTTTTTAATTTTTTGTGAGTAATTCGAAAATTTAATGTTTATTCAGTCGGTTCAGCTGTAAATGTGTCTAGTGCTGCCCAGAAGGCGACCACAACAAAGACGATTAGGAAATGCCACAAGACAGTTTGTAAGGCATTTCCGTAGGCATTTGTGTAGGTATTAATAGGGCGTTGAACCACAATTAATGAAATAAGTTCTTCAACACCAATGATTAGTGTTGTTAGTGCAACAGCGGCGGCTGTAACTGCGCCGATTAGTAGGACTGCAGATCCTAGATGTTCCATTAGCCAACGGAATGACCATGGCTTTGAATCGATATTTTGCATTTCCCGATGCTCCCTTGTTCCGAGGTTATTGTTTCTTAATTATACGTTATTTTTAAGGAAGGTACAGTCTGATATGCCCTTTTAACAGTCTTTTAAGGTCTTGTTAGTTAAAACCTAACATAATCATTGCCAACTAGTTTATAATGAAAGTAATACTATTTGTGGAGGAAGTGTGTATGTCGAATGATTTAATTTCAGTACATGGTGCCAGAGCGCACAATTTAAAAAATGTAACGGTAGATATACCTAAGAATAAGTTTGTCGTTGTCACTGGTTTGTCGGGTTCTGGGAAAAGCTCACTAGCCTTTGATACGCTATACGCCGAAGGGCAACGCCGTTATGTTGAAAGTTTGTCAGCATATGCACGACAATTCTTGGGACAAATGGAAAAGCCAGACGTCGATTCAATCGAAGGGTTGAGTCCAGCGATTTCAATTGACCAAAAAACAACATCAAAGAACCCTCGTTCTACAGTCGGAACTGTAACCGAGATTAATGATTATTATCGTTTATTGTTTGCTCGTGTCGGTGAACCAGATGCACCATCTGATGGCACAATTGTGAAGTCTTCAATTGATCAAATGATCAACGAAGTGTTTGAGCGCCTAGAAGAGGGTGCTCGTATGCAAATTTTGGCCCCGATCATTCAACACAAGCGTGGATCACATGCCACAACGCTAGACCGTATTAAACAAGAAGGTTTCGTCCGTGTCATGGTGGATGGTGAAATGCTTGAAGTCAGTGAAGATATCAAGCTAGATAAGAATAAGTATCATGATGTCGCCGTGGTTGTTGATCGTATTGTTTTGAAAGAAAGCTCACGTGCCCGTTTGTTCGAAGCCTTTGAATCAGCCTTACGCATGGCTGATGGTATGGTGACGGTTGATGTACTAAAGGGTGGGGATTCATTAACATTTACCGACCATTACCTAGGCGCCTTGAAGAACTATGGTGTTGGGAAGTTAGAACCACAATTGTTCTCATTTAACTCACCTATTGGGGCCTGTGAAGTCTGTGACGGACTAGGGCAAACTATGGAAGTGGACGTTGATCGAATTGTGCCTGATCCAACCAAGACATTGGCTGAAGGGGCGATTGCGCCATGGAATCCCATTTCATCTAACTACTACCCAGAATTGTTGCGCCAATTCGCGGAGCAAAATGATATCCCCATGGATGTCCCATATGAAGAATTAGATGCAGAACAACAAGATCAAATCTTGCATGGATCTGATAAGGAATTCCATTTCCACTACGAAAATGATTTTGGTGGTGTTCGTGATGTGGATACAACTTTCGAAGGAATCATTACCAATATTAATCGTCGTTTCCGTGAATCAACTTCAGATGTAACCCGCGAACAAATGCGTGGCTTCATGGATGAATTGCCATGTTCTGCGTGTCATGGCTACCGTCTAAACCCAGCTGCTTTGTCAGTTAAGGTTGGTGAACACAATGTTGGTGAATTGGTGTCATGGCCGGTTGATGAAGAACTAACATTCATGGAAAGTTTGACTTTCGGTGAACAAGACGAAGCCATTGCACGTCCCATCATTAAGGAAATTACCGATCGTTTGAAGTTCCTAAAGAACGTGGGGCTGGATTATCTAACATTAGCGCGTTCTGCCCGTACATTGTCAGGTGGAGAATCACAACGTATTCGTTTGGCAACGCAAATTGGTTCAAACCTTTCTGGGGTTATGTACGTGTTGGATGAACCGTCTATCGGACTGCACCAACGTGACAATGACCGTTTGATTGGTTCCTTGAAAGCCATGCGTGATCTAGGGAATACCCTAATTGTCGTTGAACACGATGAAGATACGATGCAAGCCGCGGACTACATTATTGATGTCGGGCCTGGCGCTGGATCACATGGTGGGCAAATCATGGCAGTCGGAACACCGCAAGAAATTGAAGCGAACCCGGATTCTTTGACCGGACAATATATGGCCGGAACGAAGTTGATTCCTGTCCCAACGTCTCGTCGTAAGGGAACTGGTGAAAAGCTAGTGTTGAAGGGTGCTGCTGAAAACAATCTAAAGAACGTCAATGTTAATTTCCCATTAGGGGAATTTGTTTCTGTGACTGGAGTCTCTGGTTCTGGAAAGTCTACGTTAGTGAATACGATTTTGAAGCGTGCTTTGAAACAAAAACTAAACAATAATTCTGAAAAGCCAGGTAAGTATAAGTCAATAACTGGCGTTGAGAACATTGATAAGATCGTTGACATTGATCAAAGTCCAATTGGTCGTACACCACGTTCTAACCCAGCGACGTATACAGGTGTCTTTGATGATATTCGTGACTTATTTGCGAATACAAATGAAGCGAAGCTACGTGGTTATGCTAAGGGACGTTTCTCATTCAATACCAAGGGTGGCCGTTGTGAAGCCTGTAAGGGTGATGGTGTCTTGAAGATTGAAATGAACTTCTTGCCTGACGTTTACGTCGCCTGTGAAGTGTGTCATGGAACTCGCTACAACTCAGAAACACTTGAAGTGAAGTACCGTGGTAAGAACATTTCTGAAGTGCTAGATTTGACAGCCGAAGAAGCTGTTGAATTCTTTGCGTCAATTCCAAAGATCCGTCGTAAGCTACAAACAATCAATGATGTTGGTTTGGGTTACGTGAAGCTAGGTCAATCTGCCACAACGTTGTCTGGTGGAGAAGCACAACGTATGAAGTTGGCCGCTGAACTACAACGTCGCTCAACTGGTAAGACATTCTATATCCTAGATGAACCAACAACTGGATTGCATACTGATGATATTGCGCGTCTACTAGAAGTGCTACAACGTTTGGTTGATGGTGGTAACTCAGTCCTAGTCATTGAACACAATCTAGATGTCATTAAGACGTCTGATTGGATTATTGATATGGGACCTGAAGGCGGTGCTGGTGGTGGGGAAGTACTTGTAACGGGTACACCCGAAAAGGTCGCTGCAACACCAGAATCATATACTGGTCGTTATCTAAAGGAAATCATGGCACGTGATATCGCCCGTATGCATAAATAAAAGGGATGTTAGCGATGGAACTGCATTGATAGGTATAATCGATTCCATGGATTAATGAACCTGTGTCTGGGTAAGTAAATATAGAGTCTCGTTAAGATCAACCGTATTAGGTAGATTATAACGGGGCTTTTTTTATGGGGCTTTCAATTAAAATATTGGAGGCCATAATCGTAAAATGAAACACCCGGCTTAATGATTGATAAAGGGAAAGATGCTATAATTGAAACATTATAAAAAGACTGTGAGAGGGGAATAGCATGGCAAAAAAAGAACTGTTAATCGTAACAGGGATGAGTGGTGCTGGTAAGACAGTAACAATGGGATCGCTAGAAGATTTGGGATACTTCACAGCGCAAAATATTCCGGCTGAAATGTTGCCAAAAGTTTGGGACTTGATTTCGGGGGATGAAAATGTAGAACGTGCAGCCATTATGATTGATGCGCGTTCTGGTAACTTCTTTTCAGAACTTGAAGCGGAAGTCGAACGTATGCGTGAAGCAAACCACAACGACTATGAATTGAAGATTCTATTCTTGGATGCATCTGATCATGAATTGGTTGCCCGTTACAAAGAAACGCGTCGTGCTCATCCATTAGCCGCTAATAAAAGTGTTCTGGCTGGGATTGCCAAAGAACGTCGTATGTTAGATGATGTCAAAAAGTTGGCAACCCGTGTGATTAGCACAGATGAATTTTCGGCCAAGGAATTGCGCCAAGCCATTTTTGAACGTTATGGAACTGATGAAGATAAGAAAGCTGCTTTCAATGTCCAAGTCATGAGCTTTGGCTTTAAGTATGGATTGCCAGCAGATGCAGATATGGTCATGGATGTCCGTTTCTTGGATAATCCATACTATCTAGAAGAACTACGTCCACAAACAGGGCTAGATGCACCAGTCGCTGATTATGTTTGGGATAACGATGATGCCCAAACGTACTATCAACGTGTTCAGCAGAGTATCGAATGGCTATTGCCCCGCTACAAGGCGGAAGGTAAGTCTAACGTAACGATTGCCTTTGGATGTACCGGTGGACAACATCGTTCAGTAGCCTTTACACATCGCCTGTCTGAACAATTAAAACAATCTGGGTATGCAGTTAACGAATATCACCGTGATATTGAACGCCGAAAGAGGAGCTAAACCATGGACTTGAAAACGCTGGAACGTCCTCGGGTAGTTGTGATTGGTGGAGGTTCAGGACAACCAATTATCTTAAAAGGACTAAAAAAGTTAGATGCCGATCTAACGGCGATTATTACTGTTGCGGATGACGGTGGGTCTTCTGGAACATTGCGTGACTATTTGAACACGATTCCACCTGGCGATATTCGTAATGTCATGGCCGTTTTAGCGGATGTGCCAGATAATATGATTGATGTTTTCCAATATCGTTTTAAAAAAGAAGACGAAATGTTAGCTGGACACGCCCTAGGTAATCTAATTATCGCGGCGATGGCAGAAAAACAACAAGACATTTTCTTAGGTGTACAGCAATTAGCTGAATTTATGAATGTGCAAGGACACATTTATCCAGTAGCAAATGAACCATTGGTATTACATGCGAAATTCCGCGATGGTTCGATTTTATCTGGTGAGGCAGAAATTACAGCCGCTCATGGTGTGATTGATAATATTTGGGTGACACCACAACCGGATTCTGATAATGAAGAAGCACATGCACCAAAAGAAGTGATCGATGCCATTTTGGGCGCTGATGAAATCGTGTTAGGACCGGGAAGTCTGTACACGAGTGTGCTATCTAATGTTATGGTACCTAATGTACGCGAAGCCTTGAAAGCAACTAATGCGACAATTACGTATGTTGCGAATATTATGACCCAAAAAGGTGAGACCGATAATTACACTGAAGCTGATCATATTCGTGTCATTAATGAACACGTAGGACAGCGAATCGTTGACACCTGTGTGATGAATGAAACGAAAGTGCCTGAAGACTATGTTGATTGGCACAAATGGAGCGAAATCGCGAAGCAAGTTGATTTTGATCCAGAAGCTGTATTAGCCGAAGGGGCTCGTCCTGTTATTGCTGATCTACTTGAGCTACGTGAAAACGGAGCTTTCCACAATGAAGATAAAGTTGCGCGCTTGATAATGGAAATTGCAAATGCGATGCACGATTAGAAAGAGGTAGTACATGTCATTTGCAAGTGATGTTAAAAAAGAACTGACCATGTTAGAGATTAATAATCCCAATAATGCACGAGCAGAGTTAGCTGCATTGTTGCGAATGAACGGATCGCTTGGTCTGAGTAACATGCAATTCACGTTGAATGTTCAGACAGAAAATGCGGCGACAGCACGTCGTATCCTAACATTATTGCAAAAGTTTTATGACTTGCCGGCGGAAATTAGTGTTCGTCGTCAAATGAAATTGAAGAAAAATAACCTATATGTTGTTCGTTTGAAACAAGGTGTTAATGATCTATTGGATGACCTGCACATTCTGGAAGATGGGGGCATGGTGCCGACGCCACCAGATAGCTGGTTAGAAGAAGATGGTATGGCGCGTTCATATCTACGTGGTGCCTTTTTGGCCGCTGGATCAGTAAACAATCCGGAAACGAGTCGGTATCATTTAGAGATTTACTCTCTATATGAAGAACAAGCAATGCAACTAGAGCGTTTGATGAATCGTTATGATTTGAATGCGAAGGTTGTTGATCGACGTTCTGGTTATATTGTGTATCTGAAGGAAGCGGAAAAAATCGCAGACATGTTAATGGCCATTGGGTCAACCAATGCGATGTTTAAATTAGAAGACGTTCGGATTATGCGTGACATGCGTAATTCAGTTAATCGTTTGGTGAATGCTGAAAACGCGAATATGGATAAAACAGTCAATGCGAGTCAAAAGCAAATCGAAGATATTGAGTTCTTAGATGAAGAAGTTGGCTTGCATCGTTTGCCTGAAAAGTTACGTGAAATTGCGCACGTACGTCTGCAACATCGTGAAGCGCCACTATCAGAATTAGGCGATTATGTCCCTAGTGGACCGATTTCTAAGTCAGGGGTTAATCATCGTTTACGTAAATTGACGAAGATGGCTGATGATATACGAACAACGGGGATGCTGCCAAAAGGCATTCAACCGAACAAGTAATTTAGTGTTATAATAGATAAAATTATAGAACGAAGGGGGCTTCAAAAATGTTACCAATTCCTTATGTTATTGAACAATCATCACGTGGTGAACGTTCATATGATATTTTTTCTCGCCTATTAATTGATCGTATTGTCATGGTTACAGGACCAATTGACTCACAAATGTCTACATCAATTATTGCGCAATTACTATTTTTGGATGCTCAAGATCCAGAAAAGGACATCTACATGTACATTAACTCTCCAGGTGGAGAAGTTATTGCCGGGATGGCCATCTACGACACGATGCAATTTATTAAGGCTGATGTCCAAACAATTGTTATTGGAATGGCGGCATCAATGGGTTCTGTCCTAGCATCATCAGGTGCTAAGGGTAAGCGATTCATCTTGCCTAACTCACAATTCATGATTCACCAACCTTCTGGTGGTGCGCAAGGTCAACAAAGTGACATTGCGATCGCTGCTGAAGAAATCATGAAGACACGTAAGAAGTTGAACCAAATCTTGGCAAGTAATACTGGGCAACCATATGAACGTCTTGAAACAGATACTGAACGTGACTACTGGCTAGATGCCGAAGAATCAGTTGCGTATGGATTGGCTGACAAGATCATGACCAATGCATCAGATCGTGAAACTGAAGATAAGTAATCGTGAAAGTCGACCTATTTAGGTCGGCTTTTTTTCGTCTAAAAGCCGTCAGATCAAGCTGTTCAAATCGTTTTAAAAAAAGTGTGAGAAAAACTTCACAAAATATCGAAATCTTTGTTGACATTTTCACAAGCAACGATTTATAATAATAAATGTTAAGAGGAATATTTAAAAAAATAATTACTAATTGAACGTAATCTGGAGGAAAATATTATGAAGATTTTTGCATTTGGAATTCGCCCTGATGAAGAAGCTGACTTGAAGGCATGGGAAGTTGCCCACCCTGAAGTTGAAGTTGCATTTACTAACGAATTGCTAACACCTGAAACAGCTAAGCTTGCTGCTGGTGCAGATGCAGTTAACGTATATCAACAATTGGATTACACACGCGAAACTTTGACAGCCTTGCACGAACTAGGAATTAACAAGATGTCATTGCGTAACGTCGGAACAGACAACATTGACTTTGACGCTGCTAGCGAATTTGACTTCAGCATCTCAAACGTACCTGTTTACTCACCAAACGCCATTGCAGAACACTCAATGATTCAATTGTCACGTTTGCTACGTCGTGCCAAGCAATTGGACAACAAGGTAGCTAAGCATGACTTGCGTTGGGCACCAGCTATTGGACGTGAAATGCGTATGCAAACGGTTGGGGTTATCGGAACTGGTAACATCGGACGTGTTGCAATCAAGATCTTGCAAGGATTTGGTGCAAAGGTTATTGCATACGACAAGTTCCCAAATGCTGAAATTGCAGAACAAGGACTATACGTTGACTCACTAGACGAATTGTACGCACAAGCAGATGCTATCTCATTGTACGTTCCTGGTGTTGCTGAAAACCACCACATGATTAACGCTGAAACAATTGCTAAGATGAAGGATGGCGTAGTTTTGGTTAACGTATCACGTGGAAACTTGATGAACTTGGATGATGTTATTGCTGGTTTGGACTCAGGAAAGATTTCAGACTTCGCAATGGACGTTTACGAACATGAAGTTGGATTGTTCAACGCTGACTGGTCAGATACTGAATTGCCAGACGCAAAGATTGCTGACTTGATCGCACGTGAAAACGTATTGGTTACACCACACACTGCGTTCTACACAACAAAGGCTGTTCAAGAAATGGTGACACAATCAATGGACGCTTCATTGGCGTTCATTAAGGGTGAAACACCAGCCATTGCGGTTGAATACTAATATTTCGATAAAGAAAACAAAAAACTAAATTTGAGAAATCACTAGGGGTTAGAAGGATGACGAGTAAAGTTTTTGATGGTAGTTATGAGTTTAATGTAAAAGATTTCTTCTTTAAGGTTCTTTCAGGATCTGCACAAGGAATTTTGATTGGGGTTCTACCAGCCGCCGTTTTGAAGTATGTTTTGATGATGTTTACAGGTCAAGCCTGGGCGGCTGACTTGAACGCAATCTTGGTATTGTTTGGATCATTTATTCCGGTTTTGATCGGGGTAGCGGTGGCCCTACAATTCAACATGCGTTCACTTGACGTAGGAGTTATGGCAATTGCTACTGGAGCTGCTTCTGGGTCAATCAAGTGGGCCACTGTGGATGCTGGGTTCGTCAACCCAATCACAGGGGTTGCTACTAAGGCACCAAGTACTGTTTACTTGGCTGCTGGAGCCGGAGACGTTATCAATGCCATGATCGTTGCTGCGATTGGTGTGTTGGTTATCTGGGCAGTTTCTAAGTACTTGAACGGCTTTGGTGCTGTTGCAATCATCTTCAGCCCATTGCTAATTGGTGGTGGAGTTGCTTTGCTAGGACGTATGATTGCGCCTTACGTTGGATCAATCACAACTGCTATCGGAGACGTAGTGCGTTTGTTCACTGATCTACAACCATTGCCAATGGCAATCTTGATTGCGATGGCCTTCGCCTTCATCATCATCACACCAGTTTCAACAGTTGGAATTGCTTTGGCAATCTCATTGGCTGGTATGGGTGCCGGTGCTGCCGGTGTCGGTGTTGTCGCAACAACAGTTATTCTGCTTGTTAACTCATTCAAGGTTAACAAGGGTGGAACAACATTCGCGATTTTCTTGGGAGCGATGAAGGGTATGATGCCTGCCATCTTCAAGAAGCCAATTATGATCACTGCTTTCCTTGCAACAGCCGCAATCTCAGCTATTCCAGTTGCATTGCTAAACGTGCAAGGAACACCAACTTCAGCCGGATTCGGTTGGATTGGAATGGTATCACCTATCCAATCAATGTTGGCACAAAAGGCTGATGCAGCATTCGTTACCAATGTAATTGGTGTGCTGCCTGGCTTGATGGTTTGGTTTGTTATTCCAGTTGTCGCTGGTTTGGCAGTCGACTACGTATGCACAAAGGTTCTTCACTTGTACTCACCTGAAGACTTTAAGCAAGACATGTAAGACAAATTAAATAAACGGTCGTCCTTAGGGACGGCCGTTTTTCTTTTGTTTTAAATTAATTCTTTAGGTACGTAGTTAAGTTGTAACACGCATTAAAATACATCTAAACAACGATAATGTACGTAATGATGCAGGTGGGATGTAGATTGTTTCGTGTATGTATGTTTTAACGCTTATAAGAGGGGGCGTGAGCGCTTTTAAGGGGATAATAGTATAAATGGGTGGGAGTGAACAGAAAGGCTTGAAAAAGGATTTTAGAGCACAAAAAAAGCACTAGTCAGAAGACTAATGCTTTTTTTAGCTTGCTAGTTGATTACTTAGAAACAACTTGCTTACCCTTGTATGAACCGTCAGCGGCCACGTGGTGGTTACGTACGTAAACACCGTTTTCGTTCTTGTGAAGTACAGGTGTCTTAAGTCCACCTTGACCACCACGACGCATACGCTTCTTCATCTTTGAAGTCTTACGTGCAGGAACTGCCATAGATCTATCCTCCTTATCACACCGCCGTGATATAAGAAGGCAGTGTTTAATAATCGATTATTTTTTCAACTGTTCTAATTTACTTTATATTTCGATTTTTGTCAAGCCGTCTGACTTGTAATTCATGAAACTTCTATGAAAGGGTTTACAAGAAAACTAATCAGGAGCATACTTTTAATGTAACATACATACTTATGAAAATGGAGTGGAGGAAATACACATGAAGCCAGGGAAGCAATTTAAGAACGTATTAGCCGCAGTAGATGAGTCAGAATTGGGACAATTAGCATTGATGAATGCGATTCATCAATCATTAGAAGATGAAGCAAAGTTATCAATTGTTTCAGTCTTTGAACGTGATGATTTGAGTGTGTTTGACGCAATGTCTAAGGATAAGACAAATGCTGCTTACGCGGACGTAGAACACGCCCTAGCACGTTATGAGAAGGTTGCTAAGGACGCAGGCGTAAAGGACGTACAATTGATTCTAGCTGAAGGAGAACCCGGACAAGTGATTGTTAAGGACGTTGTCCCACAATACAACATCGACTTCGTGGTTATCGGATCACATTCTAATGTTGGGCGTACAACATACTTTGGTTCACAATCAAGTTATGTCGCTAACAACGCACCTGTATCAGTTATGATCGTTCGCTAAGAATAGGTAAGGTCTTTACCTATATTTGGGATTTTGGCTGACAATATGTAGGTATTCGTGTAAGATAGGGGCATTGATGCATCGCATTTAGGGGGAAAACATGGAATTACATAAGTGAGTATATTGATGCTTATCTATCAACGCTGAAATACCTGGATGAGGTCATTTCAGAGCCTGCGGATGAATATGGATTGTCATTTGAACAATACCTAATCATGCATGGGATTGCTGAAAAAGATGGGATTACGTTGACAGATATCGTGGAAGATCGCCACGTAACACGAGCTGCTGTTTCACGACAAATTAAAATGTTGTTGAAGAAGGGCTACATTTATCAAGAGGCTGATGAGAACGATCGTCGTCGCATGTTGCTACACCTAACAGACTTAGGGGTCGAAATTGAACAAATTGTTACTGAACGTGTAACAAATCGTTTTGATGGTTGGGTAGAAGTATTCGGTGAAGACAAAGCACAAGCGATTTTGGAATTTATTCGTCACTTTGATGAAAAGGTTGTTTCAAAGACGCGTGCACGTGCTCGTCAACTTGATGGTGACTACTAGTTAGTTGTCTAATCAGCTTGATTATCATGTTAGGTTTATAGTATGATAATGAAGTTGATTTTTGGGTATTGGCCAAGCGGTAAGGCGACGGCTTCTGGTGCCGTTATTCACTGGTTCGAATCCAGTATACCCAGTCAATTTAGCACTGCTTCTGGCAGTGCTTTTTTTGTGCAATAAAACAACTTCTTACTATATTAATAGATAAAAACGAAAAAGGCCCAAACTAATAACGGAATGTTAGTTTGGGCCTTTTTATTTTGGAGTGGATATATCGCTCTGTTAGAAAATGAGGGGAATTCCTAATCGATGTAGTGTGAATTATTTTTGATTTAGCAAAAAAACAAGATTGGTTTAAAAGAATGTCGCTTGATAAAGTTGACGAAGGGGGTGAGGAATTATGTACAATGACGCGACTGAATTTCAGATTAGTTTGTTTTTAAAAGAGTTTAGGAATAAAATACGAAGTCATGAATATTACTTATCTCCACGAAAAAAGAATTTAGATTTTATCCGTGAATGGGGACTATCGGTTGGTGCAGTAGAAGAAACAATCTGTAGCCTAACATCGAAAGACTATATTAAAGGTCCAGATCCAGACCATAATCATGTAGCATGTTTTGTATGGGTGTTTGCAACAACGTTTGTTGAGAAGCAGGTCTATATTAAATTACAACTACGCGACGAACTTGGATGGATTATTTCCTTTCATGAAGCTGTATATTATATGGAGGTGAGTAAATGAAATATTATGTTGAATCAACTGATAAATTAATTGAAGAAACTGAAACAACAATCATTGAAAAGGTTATTGTGAGTTCAGTAAAGGGACATGAGATAACGATTAATGGAAATGTCCGTATTGTTATAGAAAATGGTGAAGAAGTATTTGATCATGTTGTGGAAAATGAAAATAACTTGAAGCTATTTGCAATCTATAATCAGAGTCATGAACTGGTGACATCAGAAGAAGTTATAGAATTACGACAGACATTAGGGCTCTCAAAACGTGGGTTTTCAGAATTTTCAGGTATTCCCGTCCGAACGCTTAATCAAATTGAAGCAGGATCTATCCTTAGTGACGAACTAAGCGATAAATTAAAGTTGATTAAAAATGCTGATTTGGTGTGGCTTAGAGAACGCTTTTTAAAATCAGATTTAAATGAATATTCAAAGTTAGAAATTGAACAGTTTAATAGATTTATTGATTAAAGCCTAATGATCAATGCCAAAGTAAAACCCCGTATCTAAGTATTAGATACGGGGTTTATTGTTTATTCATGATATGAATTAATGTCCTTCAGCAGCTGCAATGCCTTCATTTAAGCCATCTAATTCAAGTGTGTGATTTTTGAAATCAGCGTTATCAATTGGTAGGTGTAATTGAAAATCAGAAAATTCTTCCAATTTACCTGTTAAGTTCGTACCTTCAATCGCTAGTAAATGACCACCAAAGGTTTGATCATCGCTTAAGAAATGTAAATGCCAACCAGCAGCAACAGCCCCTTGATATAGTTCAGGTGAATAGTAACCAACGATTGTTCCACTGATGTTTTCAGCAGTAAAAGTCGGTTGGTTAGCTGCGACCGTTGCCAAGCTAGGGTAAGGTGCTTCTGACTTAGGTGCGATGCGCACTAAGACGTGGCTAAAGTCACCATGTAAGCGAATTGATGCAAAGTTATTATGGAAGTGGAATTCATCAGCTAAAGTAGCCAGACTATTGAAGTCCGCAGACGGTAGGCTAAGTGCTTGTCCTGATTCTGAAAAATGAACTGTTGCGAATGGCAATGTTGTGTTTTCAGTATCCGTGACATGATGAACAGAACCGTCTTCTTGGGCATGATACATTTGACCATCAAGAATAATAACTTCACCATTAACGCCGTGTAGTGTACCGATACCAGTATCACCGTGTGTTAGAAGATCGTGTGCTGTTGTGGTTCCAGCCATTTGGCGCGCCATAAGAGCCCCTAATGTGCTGTGTTGATAAAGAACTGTCATAATTATTTACCTCCAAAAAAAGCCACCCGAAGGCGGCTAATGATTGTTTTAGCCTTCTTGTGCAACAAGTTGTGCTAATTCGTGGTTGTGTGAGTAGTCAACAGGAATGTCGATGACAACTGGTCCTTCAGTAGCGAAGGCTTCGTCCAATACAGCATCCAATTGATCAGGTGATTCAACACGCAATCCCTTGGCACCCATTGATTCGGCAAACTTAACGATGTCGATAGGGGCAAGTTGGATTCCGGCTGACTTTCCTTCGTACTTCTTTTCTTCTTGGAACTTAACCATGTCGTAACGGTGGTTGTCATTCCAAACAAGGCTAACTGTGTTCAACTTCATTTCAACTGCTGTGGCCAATTCTTGTCCTGAGAAGAAGAATCCACCGTCACCAGAAACAGAGATAGCCTTTGCATTTGGACGAACCATTGCTGCGACCATAGCCCATGGTAGTCCAACACCAAGTGTTTGCATACCGTTTGAGATCAAGAAGTGACGAGGAACGAATGACTTGAAGTGACGTGCCATCCAGATGTAGTGAGACCCAATGTCACTAGCAACAGTCATGTCATCTGTTACACGTGCTTGTAGAGCCTTAACAACGTTCAATGGGTGGTTAAGGTGTGCTTCAGCAGGTGTGTATGATTGGTTGTCCAATTCATGCATACGTTCCTTAGTCTTAGCCAATGTCGCCAAAGCAGCATCTTCTAGCTTGTAACCCTTGATACCATCCTTCAATGCATCCAAAGTATCTGCAATTGAACCAATCAATTGACGTTCAGGTACATAGTGGTTATCAATTTGGGCGAATGCAGTATCGATTGTTACGATGTTTAAGTCGTTGTTTGCGTTCCAGTTACGTGGTTCGTATTCAATCGCATCGTAACCAACTGTAATAACCAAGTCAGATTCAGCCAACAATTGATCACCAGGTTGGTTGTGGAACAAACCAATACGTCCGTAGAATGTTGAAGGTTCTAATTCGCGAGAGATAACTCCAGCTCCTTGGAATGTTTCAACAACAGGCAAGTTTGTTTGTTCTAACAAGGCACGTAGTGATGCAACAGTGTCGTCGTCTGATCCACGTTGTCCAACCAAGATAACTGGCAACTTAGCGTTCTTCACTTGTTCTACAAGCCAAGCAATATCAGTTGAGTGAGCAGCACCCATCTTTGGTGCGTTTGCAACTGGCAATGGCTTAGCTGTGATAACAGCGTCATCGACGTCCTGTGGAATAGAAACGAAAGCAGCTCCGGGCTTTGGCCCAGTAGCAGCAACGAATGCATTAGACAAGATTTCTGAAATGTTTTCAGGGTCTTGAACTTCCACAGAGTAGTTTGTAACTGGCTTAAAGATAGATACAGAGTCTGTGCTTTGGTGTGTTAGACGGTAAAGGTCCTTACGTGGTACTTGTCCACCAATTGCCAAGACAGGGTCACCTTCAGCAGTAGCTGTCATCAATCCAGTAACAAGGTTACCAACACCAGGTCCTGAAGTTGCAATCATGGCCCCTGGCTTACGTGTGATACGTGCAAATCCTTGTGCCATGAAGGCTGCGTTTTGTTCGTGACGAACAACAACTAGTTCCGGAGAAACAGCGCCTTCTTCAGGGTGTTCTAGTCGTTCGAATAGACGGTCGATCTTTGCACCGGGGATTCCAAAAATCAAATCAACGCCGTGGTTGTTTAGGCTGTCGACAATTAAGTCAGCCCCGTATTGTTGTGTATCAGACATATTTCAGTACTCCTTGTCATTAGATAATCTAAGTATTTGATAACCATATTGTACACCTGTCGAAAAAAAAAGAAAGGATTAATTTTGAAATATAGCAAATAAATTCGTTTATTTAAAACATTTGAAAAACGGCGTTTGTCTGGTTTTAAGAATTGTAAATTAATATGGGGAGATTGTTTGGTAGAATACATATAAATCATTGTTACGAAAAAAGGGAGAAATCACACATGGGATATATGAATATGGCCATTCGCACAACCGAAGATGGTCAATTAGTTGAGAATGAATATGAGTTAGTAGAATTAGGCACACATGATGTCCTAATTAACGTTAAGGCAGCCGGCGTTAACCCAGTAGATATGAAGCAACGTGAAGTTGCGGAAGTGGGGAAAATCTTAGGTTACGACGCTGTGGGAATTGTTATTTCCGTTGGGGACGAGGTACAAGCATTTCAACCGGGGGATCGCGTCTTCTATAGTGGCGATGTCACACGTGATGGTAGTTTTGCGCAAAAGCAAATTGTGCGTGAAGAATTAATCGCGTTAGCACCACAAAATCTAACAGATGAAGAAGCCGCAACTATGCCACTAACTTTTTTAACAGCCTATGAGCTGCTGACTGATAAGTTTGGACTAATGTTTTCACCAGGTGGTGCCGCAGGTGAAACATTATTAATCGTGAATGGATCAGGCGCAGTTGGGCGTGTGATGACACAATTAGCTAAATGGATGGGGATGCAAGTGATTGCGACAGCTTCAAGTTTAGCAAGCCAGGAGATGGTACGTGATAATGGTGCTGATTTAGTGGTTGATCACTATGAAGATTACGCAGAAAGTATTCAAAATGCTGGTTGGACCAATATCTCATATATTGCTGTTTTACATGAACCAACGCGTCACTTTGCACGCGTAGCTGAAATTATTGAACCATTTGGACATATTGGCATGATTGTGGCACCCGCTGAACCTGTTGATATTGGATTGGTAAAAAACAAGGCTGTATCGATTGATTGGGAATTCATGTTTGCCAAAGCTTCTATAGAAGAGAAGATGGCAGAACAAGGAAAGGCATTACAAATTGCGGCTCAATTAAGTGCAGAACAAGTTTTGACACCGTATGTTGGTCATGTATTTAACGGACTAACAGTTGAAAATATCGCAGATGCACTAGCACAAACAGCTAATAATGGACAATATGGTAAACATGTTGTGGCTATGAATGATTAGTTAAAACTGAATTTATAAACCTTTAAGTAGGTTAAAACCCTTTAATCAAGCATGGTTAAAGGTTTTTTTGTGTTTTTTATTTCATTTTTGTTACGGTTTTGTTAAAAAGGTTTCTAAAAACACTTGAACTTACATATAGTGAGTGCTAATATATAGACATGGAGTTAGTAGAGATAACTCCAAACAAAAATAGTTAAAGTAATAAATATTAAAATTGAATATGGAGGATGTTACTATGGCACAAGACAATTTTGGATTCTCAGATTTTGACGATATTTTTCGAATGATGAATGATGACCTTGCGCGTCAACAACGCATGTCTCGTCAACAACCTCAGCAACAACAAATGCGACAACAACAAATGCGAAGCCAACAACAGGTTCCGCAACAAGAACAAGGACTACTAGACCAATATGGAATTAACATGACCGAGGAAGCTCGTCGTGGAAACTTTGATCCCGTGATTGGCCGTGACGATGAAATTCAACGTACGATTGAAATTTTGAATCGTCGTAGTAAGAACAACCCAGTATTAATTGGTGAACCTGGTGTTGGTAAGACAGCGGTTGTCGAAGGTTTGTCACAAGCCATCGTTAGCGCTAAGGTACCAGCTAAGCTACAAAATAAGGAAGTTATTCGTTTGGACGTTGTCTCACTTGTTCAAGGAACTGGTGTACGTGGAGAGTTTGAAGAGCGTATGCAAAAGTTGATGGATGAAGTTTCACAACGCCAAGACGTAATCCTATTTATTGATGAAATTCACGAAATTATGGGTGCTGGTGGAACTGGCGAAGGTTCTATGGATGCCGGAAACATTTTGAAGCCAGCTTTGGCTCGTGGTGATTTTCAATTGCTAGGAGCAACGACTTTGAATGAATACCGTCAAATTGAAAAGGATGGTGCGATTGCTCGTCGTTTCCAACCAGTAATGGTTAACGAACCCACTACTGAAGAAGCCACGATGATTTTGAAGGGCTTGGCTCCACGCTATGCTGATTATCACAAGGTAAAGTATTCAGATGGCGCATTGGAAGCTGCGGTAGATCTATCAAACCGTTACATTACTGATCGTTATTTGCCAGACAAGGCGATTGATTTGATGGACGAAGCTGGATCAGTTAAGAACTTAGCTGTGAAGGTCGGTGATCCTAAGGAAATTGAAAAGCAAATTCAAATTGCCGATAACAAGAAGATTGAAGCCGTAAACGCTGAAGACTTCGAACAGGCAACTCACTGGAAGGATCAAGTTAACCAATTGACACTTCAATTAGAGTCATTGAATAGTCAAAAGCGCCAAACTGATGCAGCTTTGACTGTTACAAAGCGTGACATTGAAAAGGTCGTGGAACAAAAGACTGGTATTCCGGTTGGTGAATTAGCTGAATCTGAACAAGCTCAATTGAAGAACTTGGATAAGGATTTAGCAGCACATGTTATTGGACAAGATGAAGCAACTGAACGTGTTGCACGCGCAATTCGTCGTAACCGTGTCGGCTTCAACAAGTCTGGTCGTCCAATTGGAAGCTTCCTATTTGCTGGACCTACTGGAGTTGGTAAGACTGAAACAGCTAAGCAATTAGCTAAGGAATTGTTTGGAACTGACGAAAACATGATTCGTTTCGACATGTCAGAGTACATGGAAAAGCATTCTGTTTCTAAGTTGATTGGGGCACCAGCTGGATATGTTGGTTACGAAGAGGCCGGTCAATTGACTGAAGCTGTTCGTCGCCACCCATACTCATTAATCCTTTTGGATGAGGTTGAAAAGGCTCACCCAGATGTAATGAATATGTTCCTACAAATCTTGGACGATGGTCGTTTGACTGACGCACAAGGGCATGTTGTCTCATTTAAGGACACGATCATTATCATGACATCAAATGCCGGGCAAGCTGGCTTTGATAACACAGATGAAGAGAAGACTGATTTGATGACACGATTAGCACCATACTTTAAGCCTGAATTCTTGAACCGTTTTGATGCGATTGTTGAATTTAGTGCTTTGAGTAAGGAAGACTTGCTAAGCATTGTAGACCTTATGTTGGATGGTATGAACCATGCAATTGCATTGAAGGGGCTACACATCGATATTACAGATCAAACAAAGCAAAAGTTGGTTGACTTAGGTTACGACCCAGCTATGGGTGCACGTCCACTACGTCGTGTAATCCAAGATCAACTAGAAGATCAAATTGCCGACTTCTATCTAGATAATCCACAAGTAAAGGACTTGCGTGCAGAAGTACGTGATGACGAAATCGTGATTGTTGCAGAAACTGATCCTAATAAGGAAAAGGAAGCAACAAAAGAAATGAAGCAAGACAAGAAAGAAGCTGAAAAAGCTGCTGAGTTAGATGAAATTGCCAAAGAAGCACATGATTTAACTGAGTAATTCATTTGAAATAGGAAAAGGCCACCGCATTGGTGGCCTTTTTTTAATTATGAAGAAATATAATATGTCATATAAACTCTTATTTATAGAAGATAAATGAGCTATAAAAACGTTCAAAATAAGTAGGAACGTTGATGTATCAGTATTTAGAGCGGATTTTTGTTTAAATATCAAAAGTTCTTTGAAACATTCCTGTAAAATAAGCGTAAATGAATGTTCATGATTATGGTATGTTCCTGAAAAACCCAATGCATATACTAAGTCTTGTAATTTAAGTTAGAAATTAAAACAAATTAAAAAAACAAGCAAATAAACAAAAATCACTGGGAGATTTAAATCTTATGAATACTACTGTAAAGAACATGTTGTTGGCTACTGCGGGTGCGGCTGTATTGATGGCTGGATCATCAGCAATGGGATCAGCTGACTCAAAGATCACTATCAAGTCAGGTGACACTTTGTCACAACTTGCTATTGAATACGATGCAACTGTTGAAGACTTGGTTTCATCAAACAACATCAAGGACGCTAACAAGATCTGGGCAGGAGACAAGCTAGTTATCACTGGTAAGGCTGCTAAGGACTTGACTTTGACTGACGAACAAAAGGAAGTTGTTGCTGAAGTTAAGGAAGAAGTTGAAGTTAAGCAAGCAGAACAAGCACCTGCTGAAGTAGCTGCTGCACCTGTAACTGTTGAAGCTCCAGTTGAAACTGAAGTTAACACAAACGTTTCTGTAGCCGCTGAAAACAAGACTATCGAAACACCTGCTGCAACTAAGGAAGTTTCAGCTCCTGTTACAGGACGTTCAGGAAACGCCTACATGGCTGGTCAATGTACTGCATACGTATACGACCGTGCATCATTCGTTGGTAGCTTCTGGGGAAACGCCAACCAATGGGTTAGCTCAGCCGCAGCTGCTGGACGTACAATCAGCGGAACTGCAACTGCTGGATCAGTAGCCGTATTCGCTGCTGGACAACAAGGTGCCGGACCCCTTGGTCACGTTGCTTACGTTGAATCAGTAAACGGTGGAATGATGACTATCTCAGAAGGTAACTACGCTGGTAAGGCATACAACACACGTACTATCTCAACTGCCGGAGTAACATTCATCCGTTAATCTTAAGTTTATAAATGAAATGAAGGGTTCCGTCTCGTGCGGACCCTTCTTTTTTTACACTTAAACCTTTTGAAGGAGTAGCATATGCCATTTAGTATTGAACCAGGTGTTGCCATCCATATGGATGACTATGGGAACATTGATAGTAAGATTACGTTCATCGCACCAACCGGAGAAGAACATTTACAAATTTTGTCATCACAAATTCAACGTGGTGGAAATTCGAACTATATTGAACAAGAATTAATGAAGTTAATTATTGCACGTAGTAGCCGTAATCTTTTAGAAGTAGCCTCAGAAGTTGAAGGACTACCGTATAAGATGCAAGGTAATCAACCTAAAACAGGATTTGATGTGGCTGGTTTAATTCAATATGTGTACAACCAATCAATGGGGCGTGGTTTTCCAAGTAAATTGGAGGATCAATTAAACGCGTTGACTTTGATTGAACTACAAGACATTATGCCTAAGGATGTGATGTACTGGAAGTCAGGCGATTTAGTTATTAATGCGGGAGTTTACATTGGTGGGTCTCGCTATCTAACGGTTGATTTATTAGCGGGGGAAGTTGCAATAAAGACATTGGCAGACACGTGGTTACCTGATTTTGTTGGAACGATTATGCCACGAGGTATTTAAAATGAATTTTCAATATGAAGAGGGTATGATTTCTTACAGTGTTGATGGTGAAGTGAAAGCTAAGATTACTTTCCCAGCTAACGACGAAGGAACAATTTGGGATATTGATCATACATTTGTGGATGAAAGCTTACGTGGTCAAGGAATTGCGAATCAATTGTTGGCGGAAGTTGTTCGTTTAGCACGAGCACAACATGTCCAATTAAAGCCTACTTGCTCATTTGCGAAAAAGGTGTTTGCCAAAACGCCAGACTATCAAGCATTAGAAGTGAAATAATGATCTAAAATGAGGCGGACGAAGATAATTCGGACTTCTCATTTTCATGTATAATAGAGAGTATTACTTAAGACAATAAGGTGGAGAACATAATGACACGTAAATTTGCAATCGTTACAAAGTACAAGGATGCGAACTTGAACTTACCAGTTCGTGCAACACAACAAGCTGCAGGATATGACTTTGAAGCAGCTGAAGACTTTGTGGTCCCTTCAATTTGGAAGAGCCCTTTGATGCACGCTATCAAGTTGCTTCGTCAAAAGCGTAGCCTACTGGCTACTGAAGCTGATCAAGCGCAAAGTGCGTTGAAGCCAGTATTGATTCCAACAGGAATTAAGGCCTACATGCCTGAAAATGAATTCTTGATGATTGCGAACCGTTCATCAAACCCATTGAAGCGTCGTTTGCTAGTGCCAAACGGGGTTGGCGTTATTGATGCGGATTACGTTGACAATCCAAAGAACGAAGGTGAAATTTTCATTCAAATGACAAACTTTGGTATTTTGGATGTACATGTTAAGAAGGGTGAACGTATCGCACAAGGTATTTTCATGCCATTCTTGGTCACTGATGATGATATGAATGATAAGAAAGATGCGCGTGTCGGAGGCTTTGGGAGTTCCGGCCAAGCGTAAGAAGCGAGGCATAAATGGCTAAAGTTAAAACGCAATTCGTGTGTTCAAACTGTGGCGCAGTATCACAACGTTACATGGGACGTTGTCCAAGCTGTGGGGCATGGGGCACATTGGTCGAAGAAGTTCAACAACCTGAAAAGGCAGATCGTAAGTCACGTGTTAATTTGGCAGGTGAAATTGCGAAGTTCGAAAAGCTAGCAGATATTAATATAGAAGAAACACTACGTGTCACGTCTAATTCAAATGAATTTGATCGTGTCTTAGGTGGTGGAATCGTACCAGGTTCACTAGTCTTGATTGGTGGTGATCCAGGGATTGGTAAGTCAACATTGTTGCTACAAGTTTCTGGTTCATTGGCTAATGCTGGCCAAAAAGTACTGTACGTTTCTGGTGAAGAAAGTGCGTCACAAATCAAGTTACGTGCCGAGCGTCTTGGTGTTCAAGGTGATGCGGACTTCTACCTATATCCCGAAACTGACATGAGTCAAATTCGTAAAGCGATTGATGAATTAAAGCCGGATTTGGTCGTTATTGATTCAATTCAAACGATGCAAGAACCCGACGTACAATCAAGTGTTGGTTCAGTGGCACAAATTCGTGAAACAACTGCGGAATTGTTGCAGATTGCAAAGACTAATGGTGTGACAATCTTCATCGTGGGGCACGTGACCAAAGAAGGTAACATTGCGGGACCAAAGATTTTGGAACACATGGTTGATACCGTTTTGTATTTTGAAGGTGACAACCAACGTAGTTTCCGTCTATTACGTGCAGTTAAAAATCGTTTTGGCTCAACCAATGAATTAGGTGTCTTTGAAATGGAACATGAAGGATTAGCGGAAGTTGCGAATCCTTCACAAATGTTCCTAGAAGAACGTTTGGAAGATGCTAGTGGATCTGCCGTGGTCGTTGCTTTAGAAGGAACACGTCCTGTGCTTGTTGAATTACAGGCATTGGTGACACCGACGGTATTTGGAAATGCACAACGTACGGCTGCGGGTATTGACCGCAATCGTGTATCAGTATTAATGGCGGTACTTGAAAAGCGCGCCAACTTATTACTACAAAACCAAGATGCATATGTCCGTGCAGCGGGTGGAGTTCGACTGGATGAACCAGCGATTGACCTTGCGATTGCTATGGCGATTGCATCTAGTTACCGCGATAAGGGGACGCGTCCAGGCGATGCCTTTGTCGGTGAAATTGGACTGACGGGAGAAATTCGTCGTGTGCCACGTTTGCATGACCGAATCGTTGAAGCACAGACATTGGGCTTCAAGCGTGTTTTCGTGCCGATGTCAGGTCTAACAGCCAAGGATAAGGTCGGTGGTATTGAGGTTGTTGGCGTTAAAACATTAGCTGATGCATTGCGTTTAGGACTAGATTGATAACTTGAAACATAGCCCTGACACATGTATATTTAAAGGTACAGATTTATTAAAAGAGAGGGTCAATCATGACTGAACAAACAGAAAAGAAGATTCGTGTTCGATACGCACCATCACCAACTGGGCACCTACACATTGGTAACGCCCGTACAGCCTTGTTCAACTGGCTATTTGCTCGCCACAACAAGGGTGAATTTGTTATCCGTATCGAAGATACTGACCAAGCACGTAACATTGCGGAAGGTGAACGTTCACAATTGGACAACTTGGCATGGTTGGGGCTAGACTGGGACGAATCACCAGCTAATCCAGGAGAATACGGACCATACCGTCAATCAGAACGTCTATCAATCTACCAACCATTGGTTCAAGATTTGCTAGACCGTGGTTTGGCTTACAAGTCATTCAAGACTTCTGAAGAACTAGAAGCTGAACGTGAAGCACAAATCGAAGCGAAGGAAGCACCTCACTACGTATACGAATACGAAGGAATGTCAGATGCTGAAATCGAAGCTGCACAAGCAGAAGCTGAAGCAGCTGGATTGCCTTACGTTGTACGTTTCCGTGTACCTGAAAAGGTTTACGCATGGGATGACATGGTTAAGGGTAACGTTGAAATCAACGCCAACACAATTGGTGGAGACTGGGTTATTCAAAAGGCCGATGGAATGCCAACTTACAACTTTGCCGTTGTTGTGGACGACCACATGATGGAAATCTCACACGTTTTGCGTGGGGATGATCACGTGTCAAACACACCAAAGCAATTGATGATTTACGAAGCCTTTGACTGGGAAGCACCAATCTTTGGGCACATGACATTGATCATCAACGCTGAAACTGGAAAGAAGTTGTCAAAGCGTGACGAAACAATCCTACAATTCATCGAACAATACCGTGAATTGGGATACTTGCCAGAAGCGATGTTGAACTTCATCGTTCTTCTTGGTTGGTCACCAGTTGGTGAAAAGGAAATCTTTACTAAGTCACAATTGGTAAAGATGTTTGACGAAGCGCGTTTGTCAAAGTCACCAGCTAAGTTCGACAACAAGAAGCTTGAATGGATTAACAACCAATGGATTAAGACTGCAGACCAAAACATGGTCTTTGACAAGATGATGCAACAATTGGTTGCTTCTGAATTGGTCGATCCTAAGGAATTGACTGCCGAATCAATGCAATGGTTGCGTTCAGTAATGAACGTCTACATGGATGGTGTTTCATACACATCACAAATTGTACCTTTGGTTGAACCTGTGTTCTTCAAGATGCCAGCCGCATCAAAAATCACAGAATCAGAAAAGGAATGGATGGCTGCTGAAGAAGTACCAATGCTATTGCAAACATTTGTAGACAAGCTAGAAGCTTTGCCTTTGTTTACTGCACACGCAATCATGGGTGCTATTCGCGAAATCCAAAACGAAACAGGTATCCGTGCTCGTGCATTGTGGAACCCACTTCGTATTGCTTCAACACGTCAAGAACAAGGACCTAACTTGGGTGAATTGCTTGAATTGTTGGGCCGTGAACAAACTTTGAAGAACGTTCGCGACTTTTTGTAAGAGCAACAAGTAAATTAAAATAATAGAAGTGACCTTGTAAATGATAATTATAAGGTCACTTTTTTTATTGGAATTTAAGACTTAGTCGCTACGATAAACATATGAACATTATTCTGGGTGGGATGTGTCTATCAGGAATTCATCTGCCTTTGAAAGTGTTCCTAGAAAACGAATTGTGGTAAAATAATACTATCTATAACTAAGCCCAAATTGGGTGTTGAAAAAGGAAGTGCAAAATGGCAAATCCATTACGAAAGATTATTGAAAGTGATCGCGGTACTCTGCGCCGTTTGGGAAAAACAGCAGATCAAGTTGAAGCATACGCAGACCAAATGGCAACATTGTCTGATGAAGACTTGCAAGCAAAGACACCTTACTTCAAGCAACAATTAGCAGATGGTAAGACATTAGATGACATCTTGCCAGAAGCATTTGCAGTTGTTCGTGAGGCAGCTCGTCGTGTATTGGGACTTTACCCATTCCGTGTGCAAATCATGGGATCAACAGTGTTGCATGGTGGAAACATCGCTGAAATGCGTACTGGTGAAGGTAAGACATTGACAGCCACAATGGCCGTTTACTTGAACGCGCTTACTGGAGAAGGTGTTCACGTTGTTACAGTTAATGAATACTTGTCACGTCGTGACGGGGAAGAAATGGGAGAACTGTACAAGTGGTTGGGATTGACTGTTGGGATTAACTCAGCTGACATGACTGCAATGGAAAAGCGTGAAGCTTACGCCGCCGATATTACGTACGCAACAAATTCAGAAATCGGATTTGACTACCTACGTGACAACATGGTGACCCGTAAGGAAGATCGTGTACAACGTGCCTTGAACTTCGCCCTAGTCGATGAAACAGACTCAATCTTGATTGACGAAGCGCGTACACCATTGATTATCTCTGGTGCACCTGCGCAAGTTAACATGCAATTGTACATTCGTGCGGACCGTTTCGTTAAGACATTGGTTGAAGGTACAGATTACACGGTTGATCATGAAACTAAGTCAGTACTATTGACTGAAGAAGGAATCAAGCGTGCTGAAGAATACTTCACGCTAGAAAATATCTACGATGCAGATAATACTGCATTGACTCACCACATCGACCAAGCTTTGCGTGCTAACTACACAATGGCTAACAACAAGGATTATGTTGTGCGTGAAGGTGAAGTTGTCTTGGTTGATGCGTTCTCAGGACGTATTCAAGAAGGTCGTCGTTTCTCTGACGGACTGCACCAAGCTTTGGAAGCTAAGGAAAAGGTTGATATCCAAGAAGACAACCGTTCAATGGCCTCAATTACTTACCAAAACTTGTTCCGTCGCTACAAGAAGTTGTCAGGAATGACCGGTACAGCGCAAACTGAAGCCGAAGAATTCCGTGAAATTTACAACATGGAAGTCACAACAATTCCAACGAACGTGCCAATCCAACGTATCGACGAACCAGATCTTTTGTACCCATCATTGGAACAAAAGTTTAACGCGGTTATCGAATTAGTAGAACGTTTGCACGCAACTGGACAACCAATCTTGATTGGTACTGTTGCCGTTGAAAGTTCAGAATTGTTGTCACACATGTTGGACCAACGTGGCATTGCACACAATGTGTTGAACGCTAAGAACCACGCGCGTGAAGCGGAAATCATCGCCAACGCTGGTCAAAAGGGTGCCGTTACTATCGCCACTAACATGGCTGGTCGTGGAACTGACATCAAGCTTGGCCCTGGTGTGGTTGAACTTGGTGGATTGGCTGTTATTGGAACAGAACGTCACGAATCACGTCGTATTGACAACCAATTGCGTGGACGTGCCGGTCGTCAAGGTGACGCTGGTTACTCACAATTCTTCTTGTCACTACAAGACGATTTGATGATTCGTTTCGGTGGAGAACGTATCAAGAACATGATGGATTCTTTGAATCTTGAAGATGAAGATGCTGTTATCCGTAATGGTTTGATCACACGCTCAGTTGAATCAGCACAAAAGCGTGTTGAAGGTAACAACTACGACTCACGTAAGAATGTTTTGCAATACGATGATGTTATGTCACAACAACGTACAACATTCTACGACAACCGTAACCAAGTGATTGATGCGGAAGGTAGTCTAGAAAATGTTATCTTGCCAATGATTGAACGTACAATCGATCATGTTGTTGATAACAACACATTGGGACGTGAAAGCGAATGGAATTTGACATCTCTAACAGAATTTGCCAAGAGTGTCTTGGTGCCAGAAGATAGCATTAACGTTGCTGATTTGCGTAACAAGTCTGTCCAAGAAATTAAGGATGAATTGTACAGCCGTGCCAAGGCGAACTACGAATCAAAGCGCGAATTGCTAGATGATGATCAACAATTGCTACAATTCACACAAGTTGTTATCTTGCGTGTTGTTGATAGTTACTGGACTGATCACATGGAAAATATGAACCAACTACGTGATTCAATTCAACTACGTGGATACGGTCAATTGAATCCTTTGATTGAATACCAAAACGAAGGGTTCCGTATGTTTGAAGAAATGATTGCTCAAATTGAGTACGATGCAACACGTCTAGTGTTGAAGTCAGAAATTCGTCAAAACATCCGTAGCTAATTGATATAAATAAAAGCATCGCTGCTTGCAGCGGTGCTTTTTTACTGTCATGGATTGAATTGACAAGGGTACTTATCTCGCCTATGATTAAAAGATATAGAGACGGGCGAATGCCTACGAAATGTGAGGTTGTCAGTATGGAAATTGCCGAAGCACGCAATCAATTACTAGAAATTACAACAGATGTTGAAAATTTTGGGAAGACATTGGACTTGGATGCATTGAACGATGCCATTGCGGCCAATGAAAATGAAATGAGTTTCCCAGACTTTTGGAATAATCATGAAACTGCACAAGCTGTGATTGATGATAACAACAGTCTAAAAGAACGTCGAGATAACTATCTAAAGCTAACAGAAGGTGTTGAAGAAGTCTCAACGGCCTTGGAATTGTTGAGCGAATTACCAGATGAAGACATGCAAGCTGAAATGGAAGAAGCACTAGAAGAACTGCAAAGCAATCTAGATGCTTACCGTTTGAGTCAATTGTTGAATGAACCTTACGACAAGAGTAATGCGATTCTAGAAATTCACCCAGGATCTGGTGGGACTGAATCAGCCGATTGGGGAGCGAACCTACAACGTATGTACACACGTTGGGCTGAACGTCATGGATTCAAGGTTGAATTAATGGACTATCACCCAGGTGATGTGGCTGGAATTGATTCTGCTACTATCAAGATTATTGGACACAATGCATATGGATACCTACGTTCAGAACGTGGTGTGCACCGTTTTGTTCGTATCTCACCATTTGACTCAGCTGGTCGTCGACACACGTCATTCGTTTCAATTGATGTGATGCCAGAACTAGATGATTCTGTGGAAGTGGATATTAATCCAGCTGACGTTAAGATGGACGTTTATCGTGCTTCTGGTGCTGGGGGACAGCACATTAACAAGACGTCATCAGCTGTTCGTTTGACGCACATGCCGACTGGAATCGTTGTTGCTTCACAACAACAACGTTCACAATTCCAAAACAAGGACACAGCTTACAACATGTTGCGTGCCAAGTTATATCAAGTGGAAATGGACAAGAAAGAAGCTGAACGTGCACAAATTGCGGGTGATCAAATGGAAAATGGATGGGGATCACAAATTCGTTCATATGTTTTCCAACCATACCGCATGGTTAAGGACCACCGTATGAACTTTGAATACGGAAATCCACAAGCTGTGATGGACGGAGAATTAGATCCATTCATCGATGCCTACTTGCGTTGGAAGTTAGCGACTGAAAATCCTGAATAAAGTTGATAAAAAATAGACCAATCTCAATTGAGGTTGGTCTATTTCTCTTTTATGGCATATTCAAAATGAAAAACACTTTATTTTTGCCTTAAACACTGTATAATATATCAAGTAAGTTATTTATTAACTTTCGATGTCTCCTTAGCTCAGTTGGTAGAGCAGAGGACTTTTAATCCTTGGGTCCAGGGTTCGAGCCCCTGAGGGGACATAACTAGAGCGACTAGCTTAGGCTAGTCGCTTTTTTTATTGTCTAAAATTTGAAAAAAATCACCATAGGTGTATGATTATAATTATTAAACGTGTTTATCTAATTATTAATTATTTTAAAAAAGAGGGAATGTATGAATACTATTTCTAAACTACATCTAGAGGGATTTAAGAAATATAAGGAACATACGGAAATTAATTTTAATAAGGACATTTCTATCTTAATTGGAGACAATGACTCTGGGAAATCAAGTGTGTTACAAGCGATTTCTATTGTACTTAAAGGGAAATACCACAATATTAATTCGTCAACAGACAATACATACGCTAATTTGTTGAATGCTGATCTTGTAAGGTCGTTTGAAAACGACACAAAAAATAGACACGATTATACAAAATTACCATCAATTAAATTAGTGATAGAATTTGAGTTAGAAAAGGTGCCTAAAAATAGTGTTTTTGATGGAGAAAATTATCCACAATCCATGAAAAATTGGAATCTGGGATCGAGTGGTGTGATTTTTGAATATAAATTCAATGAAGATTTCAAAGAACAATATATGGAATGGACGTTAAATCAATCGGATTTAGGTGTGTTTACGTTACCGTTTGACTTGTATCAAGCAACCTGGAGAACATTTTCAGGTGTTGCATATTTAATGAGACAAGACCCATTAAAAACAATAACTATTGATAACAGTAATTGGATAGGCGATCCATTCAATATATTCGCAAAACAATTATTCAATGGATTAACTGACTCAAAAAAACAAAAAATGCAATCTTCGTACAGACAATCAATTTCTCAAATACACTCTGAAAATATTGAGGAGTACGAATTAAAAATCAATCCAAATACAACCAGTCTAGAGTCAATTTTAGATGTGATAAATGTAAATAATCAAGTATCTATAAGGCATTTAGGTAGTGGACAAGAAAATCTTATAAAAACGAAACTCGCGTTAGAGTCAGAAGATACGCGATTGATTTTGATTGAAGAACCAGAAAATCATTTATCTACAAATAATACTAAACAACAAATTACAAATATCAAAAAAAATATAAATGAATCACAATTAATTGTTACCACGCATAATCCTCAAATTATAAGCAGGATGGGGATTAAAAACGTTTTGTGGATCAAAAATAATAAGCCAACTATTCAAACATTCTCTAAATTGACTCAAAAAACAACAAGTTTTTTTGAACGCTTAGATAATTTGAATTTTCTGAATTTGTTGAGTGCAAAATATATTGTGTTAGTTGAGGGAACGGCTGAATATATTGTGATGGAAACCTTATTAAAGATTGCTAATCCAGCTTTAGCTGATTCTGTAGAAGTGATTTCGTATAAAGGGAGATATTACGATGCCTTTTATGAATTAGCAAGAATAACAAATGCTCGGGTAGTTATTTTTACAGATAACGATCGAGACGAGAAGCGATTACAACAGGCGAAGAATAACAATGAAAAAAATGAAGATGTAAGGATTTTTCTAGGTGAAGATTTGGAGACTGAATGGACTTTTGAAGCTGCCGTATATGAGCGGAATAAACAAAGAATTGAAAAGACGCCTTTTAGTACTAGAACTGTAAACAGTGAATTGAATTACATGCTAGATAATAAGACGATAATAGCATTAGATATGGTGGATAGATTTACAGATGGATCATTGGTTATGCCTAGTTATATTGAAAATGGACTAAGTTGGTTATTGAATGACAACTAAAAAAATAATATTAGCAAAAGCTGGTGCTGGAAAAACGAGATACGTTACACAATCTAATGAATTTATTGGAAAGCGAATTTTATATACAACATTTACAAATGAAAATATAAAGAATATTACCTTTCTTGTTCAGGATTCATCACACAAGAGTGAGAATGTTTATATTCAAACATATCACTCGATGCTGATAAACAATTTTATTAGACCCTATATTAATGACATTAATAGTTGTTTTACTGAGAATATTAATTTATCAAATGGAATAAGTTGGGTAAGTGAACAAGAAATTGGTGAAAAAAGATTTGCGAAGAAGCAAAATATCGATTTTTGGACAAATAGTAATGGACAAATATACGGGAACCGAGTAAGCAGATTAATACTAGACAATAAGTTCGTATTTGAAAAAGGGTTACAACGTCTAAGAAAATATTTTGATGTAATTATTGTTGATGAATTTCAAGACTTTACAAATTATGACTTTTCATTTTTGAGGGAACTTATCCAAAAAAGTAAAATGGACATTGTTTATGTCGGAGATGTATATCAATCATTGGTGACAACGACATCGACAACAGTAACCCCCTATAAAAATGATTATTCAAGTGATGTCTTTTTCATCAAAAAACAGTTTGAAACTGAACCCTTTAATATTCAAGTTGATGGCGAGTTATTTTTAGACAGCAAAAGAATTACAGAAAATGTTGCTGAATTTGTAAAAGAAAAATTAGGAATAAACATTACGTCAAATAAAAAAAATAGTGGTTATGTACATTTCATAGATGACTTTGCAGACGATGTTCTTGAAAAAGTAGAGAGTATTTTGATATTTGATAGAAAAACAATTGTACCCGAAAAGTACAGAAATAAAACGTACAATTGGACGATTTCCAAAGGGAGTACATTTGAAAATGTTGCAATTATTTTAACCCCAACAACATATGATAAATTATTGGTAGATGCCAGTAAGGAATTATCGATTTCTACTAGAAATAAATTGTATGTTGCGCTGACTCGTTCAAAAAGCGATGTATATTTGATTTCACCAGATTGTTGGAAATTTTTTATATCTGATGATTGGGAGAGACCAGCAAAACAGTTAGCACTAGATTTTTAAAAAGGAGAAAGCTGTGAGCTTAGGACAACCAATAGCGTTTAATGATTTAAAAAACACGTTCAATGCATCACCAGAAAAATTAGATGTATTAAAGAATGCACTTAAGTCACACTCGTTCATATTAAAAGAGCAAGAACTAAAAAATTTAAGCGAATTAATAAGGGAACTAGTGTCACATGGATTTAACGATTCTGAAACCAGTTTTTATTTTGGAATAAAGCCTCCGGCACCTATTAATGATGAATTTGACATGTTCTTTAATAATGAAAAGAAAATACTAAATTTTGATTTTAAAGATAATACTATTGGTATTAAACCTGAAGAGGAGATCAAAATATCTGTGTTAGAAAAATTTCAAAGACAAGAAAGACTATTATGTACGATGCAGAAAGGTAGATATTTATGTCATGTTGCGATGTATGTGAGTGAATATGGCATTAAGTATTGGAAGTATTCTAAAACTGAAAAAAATTTAGAGGAAATTTCAATAAATGAAGTGTGTAAAATTTTTCAATCGTTGGGAACTACTGCGTTAAATAATGAAATTCTAAACATTAATCCATCTGATTTTATTATCTCTCCGGTAACGAATACTGACAAATTTTTAAACCACGAGTATTGGTTAACGGAAGATCAGAATAATGTTGTTAAAAAAGTTATGAATGCAAATTTGATCAGTAACGCGTTTTCAATCGAAGGGGCGGGAGGATCTGGGAAAACCATGGTAGCTTTTGATATTATATTAAAACTCCCCAGGGCTAGAAAACTCTATTCGTTTACTGGAAGAAAACGTCAGGGGCATTTTGACTTAGAGAAAAAAATACCGAATCTTACTATTGTAGGGGCAAAAGAATTTGCACAGCTGTCTTTAGAAGATTTCGATGTGATTCTTATTGATGAAGCCCAACGATCATTTGATAATGTTAGACCTCAACTTGATAAAGCAATCCGTCTAGCCAGTAATAATGAAGTACAGAAAACAGTGGTTTTTTATGATGTTAAACAATCCTTAAGTAAAAAGGATTTTGGTGGTGGGGTTAAAAGCTTATTAGCTGGAAGGGCAAATGAATTAAGTTTGACAGATAATGTTAGATCAAATGAAAATATCAACGCGTTTGTAAACAAATTCTTAGATTTATCATATTCATATAAAAAAGGAGTTACTCATCAAACTATTGCGAATGACGTAATGTTTCGATATTTTACAAACAAGAATGATGCAAATCAATGGCTATCAACTTGTTCTGAAAATGGATATTCGGTATTGGAACAGGTACCTGAATGGCAGAAGGAAAAAGAACGTTCGACATCTCTAGTTACGACGGATGTCATTGGCGAGGACGTCTCTAAAGTAGCTATCATGATTGATGAGAGATATGAGTATAAATGGATTGAACCTGAACCAGGTACAAGAGGATCAGGAAAATACAAGTTACACCATATTAATGAAGTTCAAAATCATTATCATCCGATTGAAGGGCTATATGTAAATTTAAGTAGAGCAAAAGAGAAAATCGCCATTGCAGTTGTAAATAATCCTGATGTTGTGGAAGTTTTTGCAAACTGTATTTTCGGTAATAGAGATTCATAATTAAGGCACAAAAAAACCATTAAACAAATGTTTAATGGTTTTTTACATGAGACAATATGTTTTTAACACGACGTTTTGTTGGAATAAAGAATTCAGTAACCGCGACATAATCATCAACGATATCAACCAACAGACTTTCACGATACTTTGGTAACGCGGCAGTCACACCCCACATATGTTTAAGAATAATATCTCGTTCCATTGGAGAGAGTGGTGTTAATCGTTCCGCATTACGTAACGCAATACGGGGATGAATATACGCATGATTTCCAGATTCGAACTTAGTTTCACGCCAATCATAATAGAAGAGGTCATGTAAGATACCTGCACGCGCAACAGCCGTTGCATTTAAGTGTAGGCGTTTAGCAATCCGATAACTTCTATAAGAAACGCTAATTGAATGAGTTAGACGGTCGGTATGGTGATGTTGAATATAATCACTTAGGTGTTGTACCGACGGTTCTGCAAGCAGTCCGTCGACGATCTCACGATATGCTTGATCATGTTGCCAATTTTGCATAAAACACCTCCATAACTTCATCCTAACAAATGAATATTAACGAGACTTTAAGGCGAACATTGCAACACCGGCTGCGACACCGACGTTCAATGATTCAGCATGTCCAGACAGTGGAATGTACAAGTTTTGAGTTGTTGCGTTAGCAACGTCTTCTTGCATACCTTGTCCTTCGTTACCCATGATTAGGGCGAAGTTTTCAGCAGGTGTCATGCTGAACAAGTCAGCAGCATCTGTATCCAACTTTGTTCCGTAGACATCCATGTTGTTGTCTTGGAATGTACGTGTCCAGTTAACCAAGTCTCCACTAGCAAGTTCTAGGTGGAATTGGCTTCCTTGCATTGCGCGGATAGCCTTTGGTGAGTATGGATCAACTGATCCTTCACCGAAGACCACACCAGTAAATCCAGCAGCGTCTGCAGTACGGACCATTGTTCCAACGTTACCAGGATCTTGGATACCATCAAGGAACAACCAAGCACCATCGTGGATGTACTTTGGGTCACGGTTACTTGTTGGAAGTGATACTTCCGCGAAGATTCCTTGTGGTGTAACTAGGTCTGACAACTTCTTTGCAATGTCAGCTGTGATTTCGAAAACAGGAACACCATGAGGAATTGCATCTGCGTGCAATGCCAATTGTTCTGGTGTACCAATAAGGGCGCGTAGACGTCCGTTATTTTCGATAGCTTCTTGCACCAAGTGCCAACCATCTAGTAGGTAAGTTTGAGTCGTTTGACGACCCTTCTTTGTTTGTAATTTTTGCCATGTCTTCACTCGGCTATTTTGAGCTGATTTAATAGTTTCCATAAATTAAATTATACGCCATAAAGGCCATGTTGCATATGCTATAATACGGTAAAGAGAGAATCGATATACTAGTAAGGAAAGAGGATATCAAAAATGCCAATTTTAGATCGTCAAAACGCTGAACAAATGACGCGCTATACAACATTTATGCAATCAACACCTGAAGGGCGTGTGACGCAAGATTTGGCTTGGGGACAAGTGAAGAATAACTGGGAATCACGCGAAGTCTTCGTCGAAAATGAAGTTGGTGAAATCACAGGGGCAATGACAATGTTATTGACTGATACACCAGCTGGGAAGAAGTTTGCTTATGCATCAAAGGGACCTGTTATTGCAGGTGGATTTAACCTGGATGTGTTGAATGCCTTGGTAACTGAAGCAAAGCAAATTTTGGATGATGCCTATGTGCTACGTATGGATCCAGAAATTGACTACTCAGATGAATTGAATGCTGCATTGATTGAAGCGGGTTACACAACTCGTAACCGTAACGTTGCAGATGCAGGAATGCACGCAACGATTCAACCCCGTTTGAACATGGTGATTAACCTACGTGATTTCCCTGATGCCAAGGAAACGCTAGACTTGTACCCATCAAAGACGAAGAGTAAGTTGAAGCGTCCATTCCGTGATGGCGTTGAAGTCGCCTGGGCTAATGATGCAGAAGCACTAGAAGCTTTCTACAACACATATGAAACAATGGCTAAGCGTCATGAAATTTCATACCGTCCAAAGGAATACTTCGAACGTATGCAAGCAGCATTCGATGATGACACAATGCGCATCTTTATGGCGACGCGTGAAGGTGAATTGTTGTCTACCGGAATTGCGTTTAAATACGGTGAAAAGATTTGGTATATGTACGCCGGTTCAATGGACGGGAATGTTTACTACGCACCATATGCTGTTCAATCTGCGATGATTCAATGGGCGCTCGATGAAAACATTGCGTTATATGACATGGGTGGAATTGAAGAAGAAAGCACTTCAGATCCACTTTATGTGTTCAAGCATACCTTCGTGAAGGCAGCGCCATTGGAATACATTGGTGAAATTGATGTTGTATTGGATAATGACGTTTACAATGAGTTAGTAAAGTAATATTGAACAACCAAAATACCACTTATTTAAAGTGTTGTTTTGGTTTTTTTAATTACAAAAACATTACTTTTAGAAGAAAAAGTGCAATTTGGTCTAAAAAGCGCTATACTAAAATAAGTAAAAAAATAAAAATTTCGCGAAAATGATATTTTATGCTAGTAATTAAAAGGCAATACGTCTAAAATTGTGAAAGGCTATTAACAATTTAAAAGCTCACACTAAATTAAAATACATAAATGCGATGAATATCGATGGAGGATGTAACATGACTGATGCAAAGAATCCCGTGGTAAACGAAAAACTGTGTACAAAGTTTATTACGACATTTGACCTACTAGGTCGCAAATGGAACGGGTTGATTATCAAATCATTGCTAAACAATGGTGTCATGCGCTTCAAGGATCTAGCTAAGATGGTCGAGAAGTGCTCTGACCGTGTCTTGGTTGAACGACTAAAGGAATTAGAAGCGGCCGGAATTATCAACCGTTTGACATATGAAGATTCAGCTTTGATTGAATACTCACTAACTGAAAAGGGTGAAGGGATGCGCCACATGATGGAAGAAATCCATGAATGGGCTAACGAATGGCAAGAAGAAAGCCCGGTTGAAGCCTAGAAAAGGCTTGCGTCTACATAGCTTTATTTAGTAAAATTAGTGATAACAGCTAGGAATGGCCGGATTGTTTAAAACCGTGGACAGCGAGTCGGGAGAAGTGGAAGCCTGATGCATAGGAGAAACAGTCATTCAGTCAGGAGCTGGTACCTTGATAAGGGGTACCCGTATAGTCAGCGTTAACTGACTTCAAAGGGTCTTAATTACTATTAAGACTAAATTTTGGGTGGTACCACGTTAACAAACGTCCCTTCGATGTTCGCATCGAAGGGGCGCTTTTTTTATTTCAGACAGAAGGAGTCCGAACATGAGTTTACAAGAAGACTTGCAAGCGCTAAAGGCACAAGCCTTGGCGGAAATTGAAGGAACAGACGCAATGAAGGCATTGAATGATGTCCGCGTTAAGTGGCTAGGTAAGAAGGGGCCACTAACAGAAGTATTGCGTGGTATGAAGGATCTAACAGCGGAAGAACGCCCGGTTGTAGGAGCTTTGGCTAACGAAGTGCGTGATGCATTGACAGAAACAATCGCAAAAGCACAAACAACGCTAGAAGCTGCGGCTTTGCAACGAAAGTTGGCTACTGAAACTTTGGATGTTACTTTGCCGGGTAAGCCAGTTGTCCAAGGGCAACCACACGTCTTGCAACAAATCATCGAAGAATTGGAAGACCAATTCATGGGGATGGGTTACCAAGTGATGGAAGGGCCTGAAGTTGAACAAGATAAGTACAACTTCGAAATGATGAACCTACCTAAGGATCACCCTGCACGTGATATGCAAGACACTTTCTACATCACTGAAAACTTGTTGATGCGTACACAAACATCACCAGTACAAGCACGTGCATTGGAAACACATGACTTTGCTAAGGGACCATTGAAGATGGTTTCTCCGGGTCGTGTTTACCGTCGTGACACTGACGATGCAACACACTCACACCAATTCCACCAATTTGAAGGACTTGTTATCGACAAACACATCACAATGGGTGACTTGAAGGGCACTTTGTTGGCAGTTGCGCACCAATTGTTTGGAGCAGACCACGACATCCGTTTACGTCCATCTTACTTCCCATTTACAGAACCTTCAGTTGAAGTTGACGTTTCATGGGGACCAGTAACACCAGATACTAAGCCAGAAGATATCGAATGGATTGAAGTACTTGGTGCTGGAATGGTACATCCAAATGTGTTACGTATGGCTGGTGTTGATCCAGAAGTATACGGTGGATTTGCCTTTGGTATGGGACCTGATCGTTTCGCAATGTTGAAGTACGGGGTGGAAGATATCCGTAACTTCTACTTGAACGACGTTCGTTTCCTAACGCAATTTGATCAAAAGGGGTAATTATCAATGAAGATTTCAGTTGATTGGTTAAAAGAATACTTGCCTATTTCATTGCCAGTAAATGAATTGGCCGAAAAGATTTCACGTACAGCCGTTGAAGTAGAAGATCAAATCGATTTGCAAGGTGATATGAAGAATATCGTGATTGCAAAGGTTTTGTCTGTGGCACCACACGAAGATTCAGATCACTTGGTTGTGACTCAATTGGATGCTGGTGAAGAAGAACCCGTGCAAGTTGTGACTGGAGCTCCTAACGTCGCTGCTGGACAAACAGTTATCTTGGCTAAGCACAAGTCAGTTATCGCTGATGGTGTGAAGATCAAGAAGGGCAAGCTACGTGGTGTCCCATCAAACGGTATGTTGTGTGCCTTACAAGAACTTGGTTTGGAAGAAAAGGTTTCACCTAAGGACTTTGACGAAGGCATCTGGGTATTTAGTGAAGAAGAATCAGCTAAGCTTAATGCTGGTGACAACGCACTTGAAGTACTTGGCTTTGACGATAATGTTTTGGAACTAGGAATTACACCTAACCGTGCCGACATGTTGTCAATGAATGGAACTGCTTGGGAAGTTGCCGCGATTATGGACGAACCAGTTAAGCTACCTAGCTTTGAATTGGTTGAATCAAATGAAGCGGCAGCTGATATGATCTCAGTTTCTGCTGATGCAGCTTTGGCACCTAAGTACGGGGTGCGTGTTGTTAAGAACGTAACGGTAGGTGATTCACCACTTTGGTTGCAACAACGTCTATGGAAGATGGGCATCCGTCCAATCTCTAACGTTGTCGACGTGACAAACTTGATGTTGTTGACATACGGACAACCATTGCATGCCTTTGACTACAACAATTTGCCAGAAAAGGCACTTCACGTACGTGAAGCCGTTGCAGGAGAAAAGATTACAACACTTGATGGCCAAGACCGTGAAGCTGCGGCTGGTGACCTCGTGATTGCATCTGGTGATGAAGCATTGATGTTTGCAGGAGTTATGGGTGGACAATCTACTGAAGTAACTGCTCAAACACAAGACGTTGTCTTGGAAGCAGCGATTTTCGAACCAAAGGCCATCCGTCATGCAGCTCGTGACCAAAACTTGCACTCAGAAGCTTCACAACGTTTCGAACGTGGTGTCGACATGACCATGACATTCCAAGCTTTGGATCACGCCGCAGCATTGATTGCTGAAATTGCGGGTGGTGAAGTTTTGGCTGGTCAAGTCATTGCCCAAGACGCAGCTTACGAAGCCCCTGAAGTTGTGGTTAGTGTTGATGACATTAACCATGTGCTAGGAACAACAATCACTGGTTCAGATGTTGCAGCTATCTTTACACGTCTAGGCTTTGAATTTGTTGAAGTTAACGATAGCTTTACCGTTTCAGTCCCTGCACGTCGTTGGGATATCACAATTCCTGCTGACTTGATTGAAGAAGTTGCTCGTATGTACGGTTACGATAACCTACCTGCAACTTTGCCAACTGGAGAAACAACACCAGGGCAACTAACACCTAAGCAAAGCCTATTGCGTGCAACACGTCATGATCTAGAAGGATTGGGATTGAACCAAGCCATCTCATACGTTTTGACAACACCTGAAAAGGCAACGCAATTTACAATTACTGATAGCACACCAGTTGAATTGAGCTACCCAATGTCACAAGACCGTCGCGCAACGCGTGGTAGCTTGTTGACAAGCTTGTTGGATGATGTTGCTTACAACACGGCTCGTAACCAAAGCGATTTGGCTTTGTACGAACAAGGGCGTGTCTTCGCTGCACAAGGGGATGACCAACAACCACTTGAAACTGAACACCTAGCAGGTGTCTTGTCAGGTAATTTTCGTGCCCGTAACTGGGATCAAGGAGCAGAAGTTGCTGACTTCTTCACTTTGAAGGGAATTGTTGAACAATTGTTGACTAACTGGGGAATGGAAGCACGTTTTGTACCAAATGCAGAACGTCCAGAAATGCACCCAGGTCGTACAGCCGATATCATCATTAATGACGAAGTTGTTGGATTTATTGGTGAAGTACATCCATTGACTGCTAAGGCATACAAGATTAACCAAACAGTTGCCTTTGAAATTGACATGGATAAGATTGCCGACCTACACATTGCTGGTACAAACTATGAAGTTGTGTCACGTTTCCCAGCCATTTCACGTGACTTGGCAATTTTGGTTGATCGTGATGTCGCATCAGCTGATTTGATGGCCATCATTCGTGAAAACGGTGGGGAAGATTTGAAGACAGTTACAGTCTTTGACGTTTACACTGGAAGCAATGTGACTGAAGACAAGAAGTCAGTTGCCTACTCACTACGCTTTGAAAATGCAGCGCACACACTAGTTGACGAAGACATTAACGCAGCGATCGAAAAGATCACACAGGCATTAAATGTTGCCTTTTCTGCTGAAATTCGATAGAATTCGGGATAAGAGTCACATAAAAAACGTGTGTTACGTATACATGAGGAGTGAATTTAATGATTAAGTTTTTATCCAAACTACCAGGTTGGGTGAAGTTCTTACTAGCGATGACGGTGATTGTTGTTGTTGGAGGAATTACAGTGACCTACATTCAAAACGATAAACAAGACTACTCTGCGCTGAACACAAAGGATGATAAGGCGCGTGAAGTACGTATTAAGGAAGGTTCATCACCAAAGCAAATGGCGTCAGCCTTGAGCGAAGCCGGTGTATTGCGCTCACAACGCGCCTTTGTTAATTTCGTAAGTACTGAAAATTATACAGATTTGAAGGCAGGCTACTACCAACTTTCACCTGCTATGCCGGTTGAAGACATTGTGTTAGCGTTACGTCTTGGGGGATCAGCGGTTCCTTCAAATAACAAGAATGTTATTCTTGTTCGTGAAGGTGAAATCATTGATGACATCGCTAAGCAAGTCGGTGAAAAGACTAATTTTAGTGAAAAGAGTTTCTTGAAGGCAGTTAACGACAAGAAGTTGTTTGATGCTTTGAAGGCAGATTATCCTGGTTTGCTTGATTCAGCGGCTAAGGCAAAGGGTGTCCGTTACTTGTTGGAAGGGTACCTATACCCAGCCACATATAACTGGCAAGATGCAGAAACCGTTGAAGACTTGGTAACGATGATGGTGCGTCAAGAATACATCGCTTTGAAGCCTTACTTTAAGGAAATCAAGGATTCTAAGATGACTATCCACGAAGTTTTGACACTTGCGTCACTTGTTGAACGTGAAGGAGTTGATAAGGAAAGTCGTGGTAAGATTGCAGGGGTCTTCTTGAACCGTTTGGACATTGATATGCCATTGCAATCTGACGTCTCAACGAAGTATGCGTTGAAGACAAAGCGTGCTAACTTGAGTATTAAGGATGTTCAAAACGAAGATCCATACAATAATTATGTACACGCTGGCTTTGGACCTGGTCCAATGAACAACCCTAGTGTGAATGCAGTCTTGGCTGTATTGAACCCTAAGGATCGTGAACAAGATTACTTGTATTTCGTGGCTAACTTGAAGGATGGTAAAATTTACTATTCACACGATTACGATGCGCATCTTGGTTTGACTGACTCAGTTCAAGCTGATAACGATCAAATCGGATTACTAGATAAGCCTGAATAAATTGTATAAACAAAGAAAAGGACTGTGAGTTTCACAGTCCTTTTTTGTTGGCTTTAATTCAGCTCTTTCCGGATAGTTGCATTGGTGGAGGAGATACAACATAAGTGCAAAGATATGAGGATCCTTGAAGATACAAAAAAGACCACTACATCAGTAGTGGTCTTTTTAATTAAGCAGCTTCGACTGCCAAGATTTCAACAGTAATCACAATTCCGTTAGGAAGTGGTACTTCAACTTGGTCACCGATAACGTGTCCAAGCAAAGCCTTAGCGATTGGTGATTCGTTTGAAATCTTACCTTCTAGAGGATCAGCTTCAACGGCACCAACGATGCTGTATGTTTCTGGTTCTTCGTCAGGAAGTTCCTTGAACGTGACAATCTTACCAACAGACACTTCATCTGAAGCAACTTCAGATGAGTCGATGATAACAGCGTTATCAAGCATGTGTTGCAATGTCTTGATACGTCCTTCAACGAAGGCTTGTTCATCCTTAGCTGATTGGTATTCTGAGTTTTCAGAAAGATCTCCAAAGCTTCGGGCGTTTTGGATACGGCCAGTAATTTCGGCACGTGTTTCCATAATCAACGTGTTTAGTTCATCTTCAAGTTTTTGTTGGCCGTCGGCCGTCATTGGATATTCTTTTTCTGCGCTCATGCGTATGTCCTTGTCCCTATAAATAAATTTTACTCATAACTCGTATGGTTTCAAATGCTAGGTTATCATGTTGTTTCAAGTCTGTAAAGTTAGTTTTTTTGATTACGGCGTTGAAAAATGAATGCGGTTACTCCCACTGACAGAGCCAATGCGGAGATAATTGCACCAATTATTAGCCAAGGTGGGCGATAAGTGAACATGATTTCATGTTCACCTGGTGTTAATGAAAGACCAATAAAGAAATCAAGCGTTGGTTCAATTTCAGCGGGTTTGCCATCAACGTAAACATGCCAACCTTTGCTATTTGGAATACTTGTTGTTAGATATCGTTGATCTGACGTCGCGGTGATTGTACCGGTGATATGTGTATCAGAGAAGTGTGACAACTTTAATTCTTGCTGCTTAAGTTCTTTGATGCCGGCTTTGAAAGGAGCCATGTTCAAGCGGTACAATGCCACATTTTGTAGCCAAAGGTCATCTTCATGGAAATCAAATTTAATGGTTTGAACTTTACCTACTTTACCAGCAGTTAGGGGTAAGACAATCGTATGACGATGACTTGGAATCCGTCCTAACTCACGACCATTAAGTGTGATGGTTGTAGCATCGGCGGTAACACTATTACCTAGTGTTAGGTAATAGGGATCATTTGACGTTGCAACAAAGCTTAATTCAAGACTGGCTGGTTTCTTATGATCTTTCTTTGTGAAACTTGCATTGGTCACTTGCGTTGGTGTTGAAGTGTTACGACTGATAGCGCTAGAAAAATCAGCTTTAGTAAATAAAGGTTTCTTTTGATTAGTCGCAGCAGACCAAAGTGTGTTTTGATTTAGCAACGGGGTATTCGGTTGTAGTTGAATAGCGTGCAATTGATCGTTGGCCATAAACCCTAAGGGTAAGCTATATGGGTTTTCCGACAACAGGGTTAGTGGATTGGCGGCATAGAGGTCATAGATTCCGTTGGTATCATAACGTGGGAATACTTGATCCGCCGCAGGGGTTCCCGGAGTACTTTGTTGCAAGCCATTGCTCTGCATTAAGTAACGCATGCTTAGCCAACTATCAGTGACCAATGTACCATTGGTATAGTTGATATAGTTATCACCTTCAGGTTGACCAATCGTAGCCATGAAATCACTTTGTTGGTGCTCAAGGCCAGATGAGAAAGTGGAACCACCATAATAGTGTCCTTGCAAAGGATCACCCTTAGTACGGTGGAAACTTTGTGTAACGCGATAGAAGTCTTGCTTATCTTGAGGCAGATTCGCGGTGATTGTATTGAGATTTTTAATGCTCGTTTGATACTCTGAATTTGATAAGTAAGAGAAATTGTTCAAAGTTAAAATGGTACTTGAACTCATTTCGATTAAGACCAAGATACTCACTAATACACCCCAATAAATTTGTTTGTATGGAAGTGTTAAGCAAAGTAAAAATAGTAAGAAGAATACAATTCCAACCGTAAGTTGTGACAAACTTAAGAAATTTAGATCTTCATAACGTGCGGCCAACCAAAGCCATGCAACGACAGCCACAATGAATAGGCTGACGCTTTGCTTCAGACTGATTCGGAAGTTGGGATGCCAAGTTGCAGCACATAACCACAATAACCAGAAACAGAAAACAAAAGAGAAACGGTATGGATACCAAACCGGATATTGGAACCCATGCCACATCAAATCTAATGGGGCAAACATCATTGAAATAACTAAGAAAGTTGTCACAATAACTGTGGCTACTTTAGTTTGCCATCGAATCTTACGCGTTATTAAACATGCCCAGAAGGTAATCAGGGGAATTGACCCAACAAAAATATTTGGCAAACCACTAGGCATTTGATCGAAATTGAATGTGCCACCGAAAAACTTAGCTAAGATATCGGGTGGCATATATTGGAAGGTCCATGTTAGGTTCTGCAACATGTATTGCCCTTTACTGCCTAATAGCGTGTAGGCAGTCGGTAACCAGACAATCGCAGATACCCCAATGGCAATTAACGTGTAGGCTGTAAATTGGCGGACTAATCTAAAACGTTGATTCCAACTTAACTGATAGACAAATAAACGCCAAAAGACATAACAAACAACAAAGAGACCAACCATGTAAGCCATGTAGTAGTTACAAATAATACACATGGTTAGGGTGATGACATAGAACCAACCTGGTCTATGATCAAATAGATATTCAATCCCTAAAATAATCAGCGGCAATAAAATGGCGGCATCAAGCCAAATGACATTTAATTGATTGGCAACGAACCAACCACACTGAGAATAGGCGAAGCCAAAAATAGGAACAGCGTAATTACGTTGCCAATTTAATTTATAAAGTGCATAACCAAAACTTAAGCTGGCCAGTCCATACTTGATAACGGTTAGCCATAAAATACCAGCCGGTAAATATGTATTTGGGAAAAATAACAAAATAATATTAGTGGGGCTTAAAAGGTAATAAGCCCAATCGCCATACATTTCGCCGCCTAATCCTTTACTGAAGTTAAAGAATAATTGACTAGGGTCATGGATGATGGCGGTGCGAAACGCCTCGAAAAAGTCAATGTACTGTTGGCCTAGGTCAACGGTTAAGATGGTATTGTCCCCAAATGGGGCCATTTGTCGGTAGGCAAAATATAAGGTCATAAAGACCGCGGGTAACATAAAACTAAGCCATAATAGACGTGTTTTATGTTGCCAACGCATTGGATTTAAACTGGCCAAAATATCTTCCTCCTACGAAATATAACTAATACCATTAAAACACATCTGCAAATGATATTTAATAGTAAGAATTGAGCACGGACATAAAAATGACGCTTGAATTATGCTACAATAGCAACATTACATGAAGAACAAGTTAAAGGGGTAAAACCATGCAAGCACCAAAACGACGCGGTAGTCGTGGGAAGCGTCAGGCTTCATCACGTATCCCAGCGCGACTAAATATTTTAATGGGAATTGTCATTGTGATGCTAGGATTGTTGGCAATTCGATTAGCTAATTTACAAATCACAGATACAGCAAAATACAAACATGAAGTTAATAGTGCTGAAAAGAGTATCGAACAAGTTGGTGTCCAACGTGGCATGATCTTTGACAGTACTGGGCGTAAGTTGGTATCAAACGAAGGAAACCAAGCGATTACGTATACAAAGCCAAAGTTTGTAACGGAAAAAGAAATGTATGCCATTGCGAATGCAGTTGGGGAACATTTGAAGATTGATACAAAGCGTTTGTCAGATGCCAATGTTCGTTTGTACTTCTTGCAAGATAAAGATAATCAAAAGCAAGTAGCCGAATTAAGTGGTACGACTAAGGCACCTGGAACTGACCCATACGTGGAAGCGTTAAAGACATATGTGAATGCTAATCCAGACATTGTTAAATTGAGTGATCAACAAAAGAACAATGCCATGATTTTCCAAAAGATGCTGAATGCGTACGCGCTATCAACGGTTTACTTGAAGGAAGATGACGTTACCAGTGAGGAAATTGCTAGTATTGGGGAACGTCAAGCCCTATTGCCTGGTGTGCGTGTTGGACTATACTACAAGCGCCAAGGGGTGAAAGATGATGATTTGATGGCGTCAATCTTAGGACGTGTCTCAACGTCTACAACGGGACTACCTGAAGATCGCGTTAACCAAATGCTAACAGAAGGATACTCACGAGATGATTCTGTTGGAACCTCTAACCTAGAAATGTTTTATGAAGACGCATTGCGTGGAACGAAGCGTGAAGTTGAAGTGACGCAAAACTCAGAAGGTGAAAATACTGAAAAGGTCCGTTTCGCTGGTCAATCTGGGGATAATATGACGTTGTCAATCAACTCAAAGTTCCAATCAGAAGTGCAAAAGATTCTACGTAAAAACATGCCTGGTGGGACAACTCAAGGTGCTTACTCAGTTGTAATGAATCCATCAACGGGTGGAATCTATGCGATGAACGGAATTACTAATTCAAATGGAAAGTCGCAAGATGATGCGATGGCAACGATTAATAGTTCTGCGGTTGTTGGATCTGTTGTTAAGCCCGCCTTGATTACACAAGGTTTGTTGACGAAGACAATTACCCCAAAGAATAATACATTTGTCGATAGGCCGATTGAAATTGCTGGAACAGCATCTAAGTCATCATGGTTTAACAAGAATGGTGAAAATTCAATTCCGTTGACCGGGTCAGATGCCTTGATGGTATCTTCTAACTCGTATGTGATGCAATTGATGCTGAAGATGGGTGGATTAAATTACTCTGCTGGAATGGACTTGGGAGCTTTGAATCCAGAAATTTTCACGACAATGCGTCAAGGATTTAATGCCTTCGGTTTGGGGGTCAAGACTGGAATTGATTTGCCAGGCGAAACATCTGGTGTACGTGGTGAAGCTAGCCGTGAACGTATTGGTAATGCGTTAGACGAATCATTCGGTCAGTACGATACGTATACGACGATGCAATTAGCGCAATATGTTTCAACGATTGCCAATGGTGGTTACCGTATCCGTCCGCGTGTGGTACAACAAATTCAACACCGTGAAAACGGGCGTCAAGATCGTGTTGCGACAACAATGCAGCCAGAAGTACTAGGGACAGTGAACTGGACGGCAGCCGAACGTCAAGTGATTCTAGATGGTATGGACAAGGTTGTTAATGGAAGCAGTAAATTTATGACTGGTCGTCCATTGCAAAAGCAAAAGCCAACGGTCTTTGCTAAGACAGGTACGGCAGAAACATTTACTAATGGTGCAAGTACACTAACTTACTCATTAGTAGCCTTTGTTCCAGGTGAAGACGTTGCTTTGTCAGTTGTCATTCCGGGAGTGCCGGCACAAATGGAAACCATTGTTAACCAAACAATCGCCAATGAAATTCTAGATGCGTTCTGGAAGAATGTGCGTGTTAACCCAGAAACTGGTGCTGACAAGCAAAAGAACGATGAAAAGTAAGATTTCTGAGAGGTGAAATCTTCACGCTAATAGACGATATGTTAAACTGAATCAGAAATGATTCAGTTTTTTTGTATCCTGAAAACGAGGCGAACAAAGATGGAAACGAAACAAGTGATTAGAAAAAAGGCTCAGGCCTTCTACGAACAACAAAGTTCAACAATACGTGCTACTTTAATGCAAGAAATGGTCAAAAAGGTGACTGTATTACCAAACTGGCAGGAAGCAGAAAAGATTGCACTAACCTTGGCACAAAATAATGAGCTACCAACGCAGTTATTGATTCAAACGGCTTTGTTACAAAAGAAGGAAGTCTATTTACCTAAGGTGGCACCAGGACGTCAATTAAACTTTATTCGGATTACCGAAGCGACTGAGTATGAGGAACATCGTTTTGGCATGTTGGAGCCAATAGGAGATACGTTAGCAGACATCAATCACCTCGACTTAATTGTCGTCCCAGGATTGGCTTTTAGTCGTGATGGGAGTCGAGTTGGCTTTGGTGGTGGTTACTATGATCGTTTACTAATGAAGTATCCAGTGGTGCCGACGCTAGGTATCGTGAGTGCCCCCTTTTACTTTGAAGAGCCGATTTGGCAAGTGGACGAATTTGATCAACGAGTTAAACAAGTATTGGTGATAGGAGCAGAACATGCATAATTTTGAACGAGAATTTAAACAAGTCCCAGTGGCAGTTGGTTTGAGTGTTTTATTAGTTGTTATTTATTTAGCTGAAGCCCTACGGTCAGGTAGCTTAACCATTGATATGGCGACTATGTACAACTTTGGTGGTTTAGTGCCGGCGGCAGTATTCGCTCAAAATGAATGGTGGCGGCTATTAACGGCTGGCTTTATTCACGTCTCATTGACACATATGTTGTTAAATGTGGTAGTCATTTATTTCATTGGTCGTCTATTAGAAATGTCGCTAGGATCCCTTCAATTAGCCGTGTTATTTCTAGTTGGTGTGATTGGCGGTAACTTATTTGCTATGTTACTAGGAAATGTCCTTGTGATTAGTTTAGGTGCATCTGGGGGCGCATTTACCTTAGTCGGTGCGATTATCTATCTAGGACTACGAGAAAATCGTCGGGGTGTCTGGCGGGAACAAATGCAGACGATGATTATTTTTGTGGGGATGAATGTCGTCTTCAGTTTATTCGATTCCTCAATTGGTATCTGGGCCCACGTAGGTGGTTTCTTGATGGGATTGACCTTAACGGGTGGTTTGATTCAAAGCCGCTATGCGCAAAATACTTTTAAGTCATCTAAGACAACGACAATCTTAGCTTACGTAAGTACAGCTATCATACTAGGCGCGCTGGTATTTGGTGTCTTGACACGTTTAAATGGGATTTTTTACTAAGGAGAAGATCAATGCAAGAGACACAGATGAAGACGTTCTTAGATGTCTTAAATCTATTAAAGCGTTATGACATTTACGTACATTTAGGGAACCGTTTATGGGATATTGAGTTAGCGGCGATTGAAATTGATAACATGGCACGAGCTGGTTTGATTCAACCAGAAGAATACGCGCGAATTAAACTTGTGTTACAACATGAACACGAAGCTGAAGCAAATCGTCAAGATATTTAAAGCTTAGACAATAAATATGAATTTAACGCATAATTTCACCGTGAAAGCCCTTTTATTTCCGCTTTTTTTAAGATATAATGACCCTTGTGAGTAACAAGAAAACCCTTACATAGCTTAAGGGTTTACATAAAATAAATGTTAATGAGGGTATGGACATGGTTAAAGATAAGTTAATTGGAATTGATTTGGGTGGAACTACTGTAAAGTTTGCCATTATGACTGCAGAAGGAGAAATCCAACAAAAGTGGTCAATCAAGACAAATATTTTGGATGATGGAAATCACATCGTGCCAGATATCGTTGAATCAGTGAACCACCACTTGGACTTGTACCAATTGGACAAGGAACGTGTGATTGGAATCGGAATGGGAACACCGGGAACAGTTGATCAAGCATCTGGAACTGTTCAAGGAGCCTTCAACCTTAACTGGCGTGAAGCACGTCCAGTTCGTGACGAAATCGAAGCTGGAACTGGGTTCAAGGTTACAATTGATAACGATGCTAACTCAGCTGCATTGGGTGAACAATGGCGTGGTGCCGGAGATAACGAACCTGAAGTTGCCTTCTTGACTCTTGGAACTGGTGTTGGTGGAGGATTGATCCACGAAGGTAAGTTGATCCACGGAACATCAGGAGCAGCTGGTGAAGTTGGACACGTTATCGTTGAACCATACGGTTACCAATGTACTTGTGGAAACAAGGGATGTTTGGAACAATACGCATCAGCAACTGGTGTTGTTCACTTGGCCCACGATTTGGCAGATGCCTACATGGGAACTTCAGAATTGAAGCAAATGGTTGATAACGGTGATGAAGTCACATCAAAGATCGTCTTTGACCTAGCAAAGAAGAACGATTTCTTGGCTAACGAAGTTGTTAACAAGGTGGCTTACTACCTTGGACTAGCAACTGCTAACTTGGCTAACACATTGAACCCATCAAAGATCGTTATCGGTGGTGGAGTTTCAGCTGCAGGATCATTCTTGCTAGAACGTGTTGAAAAGGAATTCCAAAACTTCGCCTTCAAGACTACTCGCGATGTAACTGAATTGCGTTTGGCTCAATTGGGAAATGATGCTGGTGCTTACGGAGCTGCTTCATTGGCTTTGCAAACTGCAGCTGCTGAAAACGAAGCTAATTAAAGTGAAAAGTGCCTTAGGGCACTTTTTTATTAATATCGAATTTAAAGGGGTTTACAATGTTAAATATTTTATTGGCACTATTTATCGCAACAGCAGCTTGGGTAGGATTTAACTACTTTTACATGCGTTCATTGATTAAGAAGAACGCGACACTTTTGACTTCAGAAGAATTTGAAGACCAAAGTCGTGGACAACAAATCATTGACTTGCGTGATGCAGGAGCTTTCAAGGTGAAGCACGTATTGGGCGCACGTAACATTGCGTACCCAATGTTAAAGGAAAACCACAGCGCCATCCGTAAGGACAAGCCAGTATTCTTGTACGATGGTAACGTCCAACAAGCGGCTCGCTTGGCCAAGGACTTGAAGAAGGATGGTTACTCAGACATCTACATCCTAAAGGGTGGATTCACTGCCTACACTGGTCGCACAAAGACTAACATGGTGTAAGGTTTAAAAGATAAAATAAAAACGGAGACGGCACATCAGGTGCTGTCTCCGTTTTATGTTAAGATGGATGCTAGATTAGTAGCGAGATCCGTGTGAATGTGCAGCCTTACGAGCTGACTTGAATTCTGTTTCGTCGAACTTAGCTTCAACTTCTTCGACCGGCTTAACTGCTACTTCATGGAATGCTACACCAGCCGCAATGGCTGCTGCCACTGTTCCCACGACTCCAGCTAAAACACCCTTACCAAAATTGTTCATGTGTTAATCCTCCGTTATGATGTAATAACTCATTTTAACATATTCACATATCGATTTTGAATGAAAAAAGATAAAAGGATATCATATGCAAAAATTAATTGTGATTGTTGGACCAACTGCGGTTGGGAAGACAAAGCTATCATTAGAAATTGCCAACGCGATTGATGGTGAAATTATTTCAGGCGACTCAATGCAAATTTACCGTGAGTTAAGTATTGGGACCGCTAAGGCAACCTCGGAAGAACAAGCGCAAGCACCACACCATTTAATTGATGTTGCAGACCCAGAAGAACATTATTCAGCGGCAAAATTTGTGGAGATGGCACAAGCCGCTATTTCTGACATTGCTAGTCGAGGTAAGACACCAATTTTAGTTGGTGGAACTGGCTTTTATGTGCAAGCTTTGTTAGGTGATCGGCCATTGTCTGTGATTGAAGAACAGCCAGACCAAGCCTTTGAAGATTATTGGGATGCGCATGTGCAAGAATATGGTGAGGAAGGACTACGCGATGCCTTGCGTGCTGTAGATCCGATCAGTGCAGAACGAATCTTGCCAGGCCAGATTCGTCGATTGAAGCGAGCGTTATTGATTAGCCAACAAATGCAACAACCTTTCTCTAGCTTACAACCAGAACCTAAGCGTCAATATGATGCTTATATTATTGGTTTGAATACTGATCGTGCGAAGTTATACGAACGTATTAATTTACGTGTCGATATGATGTTAGCAGAAGGCTTGATGGATGAAGTGGCGTTGGTACATGCTTTGTCAGAAGATGCGACTGCGCGTAAAGCGATTGGTTATAAAGAGTTATTCCCATATTACGAAGGTCACGCTACGTTAGAACAAGCGAGTGAGGAATTGAAAATGGCCTCACGCCGTTACGCAAAACGTCAATTAACTTGGTTCAATAACCAATTTACAGATATCCATTGGGCGGACTTAGTGCAAAAACCTGACACATTAAACGTTATACTAGATGATGTACATTCTTTCATGTCATAATACATGACATTCTCTCTTGTTCATGTTTCATTTAATGCTAGAATACTTAGGTATAGGGAGGTAGGCATATGAGTGAACGAACATTACGACGAGACCTAGCGGTCTTAACGATTAGTGCTGTACGTGAATTGACCGGATTATCAGATCGACAGATTCGATACTATGATCAACAAGCTCTGATTGAGCCTTCACGTGGTGCAGGGAAGCAACGACGTTATTCGTTAGATGACATTGATCGTTTAATTGAAATTGTGGATTATATGGATGCAGGATATAGCATTGCAGAAATTCGCGCCGTTGAGCACAAGCAAAAGCAAAAAGAGACGCAAAAGTCTGACCAAGATCTTCGTCGATTCTTGGCGGATGAAATGTTGTCAATTGGACGTTTTTCAGATCGTAAGCAATTTTAGATAATAACTATTGATGCATGTAGTAAAAAGGGGAGAAATAATGGTACGTAAGAATTACACAAAAGATGACATCCGCGAAATTATTAAAACTGAAAATGTAGAATTCCTACGTCTGCAATTTTCTGACGTTTTTGGAACAATCAAGAACGTTGAAGTACCTGTTTCGCAATTAGAAAAAGTTCTAGATAACAAGATGATGTTTGACGGTTCTTCAATTGACGGATTTGTGCGTATTGAAGAATCAGATATGTACCTATATCCTGATTTGTCTACATTTTTGATTTTCCCATGGGCAACAGATAGCCGTGGTGGTAAGGTTGGACGTTTGATCTGTGATATCTACACAGTTGACGGTGAACCATTTGCTGGAGATCCACGTAATAACTTGAAGCGTGTCCTACGTGAAATGAATGAAGCTGGCTTTGATGACTTTAACTTGGGAACAGAACCAGAATTCTTCTTGTTCAAGTTAGATGAATTTGGAAATCCAACAACACAACTAAACGACAAGGGTGGATACTTTGACCTTGCGCCATTGGACATGGGTGAAGACACACGTCGTGAAATTGTGTTGGAAATGGAAAAGATGGGCTTTGAAGTTGAAGCAGCGCACCACGAAGTGGCGCCAGGACAACACGAAGTTGATTTCAAGTATGCGGACGCTTTAGACGCAGCGGACAACATTCAAACATTCAAGCTGATTGTTAAGACGATTGCGCGTAAGCATGGTTTGTACGCAACATTCATGCCAAAGCCCGTTGCGGGTATTAACGGTAACGGAATGCACGTTAACATGTCATTGTTGAAGGATGGCAAGAACGTCTTCTTTGATGAGGCAGGTGCAGACCGTCTATCACACACAGCATACTCATTCTTGGGTGGTTTGCTAGAACACGCGGCCAACTACACAGCGATTACAAACCCAACAGTCAACTCATACAAGCGTTTGACACCTGGATTTGAAGCGCCAGTTTACGTTGCCTGGTCTGGATCAAACCGCTCACCAATGGTACGTGTTCCAGCATCTCGTGGACAATCAACACGTCTAGAATTACGTACAGTTGACCCAACGGCTAACCCATACTTGGCCTTTGCTGCAGTATTGGGTGCTGGATTGGATGGAGTTCGTCGTGATATCGAACCACGTGATTCAGTTGATCAAAACATCTACCTAATGGATGAATCAGAACGTCGTAAGGCTGGAATCACTGACCTGCCTGACACATTGTTGGATGCCGTAAACAGCTTTGAAGGGGATGATATCATGCTAGATGCCATCGGACCTTACATGGCACGTACTTTCGCAGATGCTAAGCGTCTGGAATACAAGGCATTCCGTCAAGCCGTATCACAATGGGAACTAGATACGTACTTGGATCAATACTAAAATTAGTGCATGCATCACTATAAAAAGTAAATAAACAGCGCATTGCTTGATATAAGAGCAAATGCGCTGTTTTTCTTTATGTATAAAATTTACAAAGTGGTAATGTGGTAATTTTAGTCTATACTTATAAATAATAAGTAGAGCACGCCGGCACTAATGAACAAGAAATCAAGAGGAACTGACATGAATAACTATCAAGAAATTGTGGCAAATACGTATAAATTGATGGCACAAGGTAAGATTGCAGAGTTTAAAGCAGCTTTGGCAAACGATATTGTTTGGCGTGAAGCAACTGGTGCCCCATATGCCGGAGAATTTATTGGCCCAGATGCTGTGGTTGAAAATGTGCACGCCCGTTTAAATGCAGATTGGGCCGACTTTAAAGCGATAGATGATGTATATGCTGTGAATGGGAATACTGTTTTTGTTTATGGTGAGTATTCAGGGATTAATCGTCAAACTGGTAAGGCATTTAGCGCCCCATTTGTCCATTTGTACGAAATTAATGCAGATGATAAGGTGGCATCATTTACACAAATTACAGATACCAAGTTAATGTGGGATGCGATGTAAAGCTAATAAGCAGAGACTATTCGCACTAGTGCAAGTGTTTTGTGTAACGGCTTTAAAAAATTGCGGAACCATTAATTATAAATATAAGCCTGTTTTTTAATTTTCTGCTATGATAGAAGGAGTATATTACAAATATAATACACCCCTTGTGAAGGAGGGAATGAACATGGAAAAGATCCCATACCTAACGTCTGAGGTAGCTAACAACGACGCTATCATCAACGAAAAGTTTGATACAAAAATTAATTATATTCAAGCTGTACAAGCAGCGATTAACGCAGAACAAGACTTGAATGTCTATGAACTGCTAGACCAACGTCGTTTCCAATTAGAACTAAACGGTGTTGAACTTGAAGAAACAGATACTGACTTGCCTTTGCTAGTTAACAACATGCACCACGATATGGGACACTACTTGGCAACTAAGTTAATTGCGTACTTGTCAGAAAAGTTCCCATTCTTTTACTACGAAGAAACGCATCTAGGTGTGTTTGAATTGTACTTTGGTAATTGGTGGGGACGTCGCCGCTTTGGAATTCTAGATCCGCTATCTGTGTCATTTATTTTTGACGATCAAGCCTACAGCATGCTAAGTCGTGCCGTAGAAATGGCTAAGAACGATGAACGTTACCACGCCGCTGCGATTGAAGAAACAACTAAGACGAATGAAATTCACCAACAATTGTTGGATGGTCAAGAAGAACGCAATGCACAACGTCGTGAGTTAGAAAATAAGCTTGCGGAATTGGGTGATAAGAATGGCTTCTTCTTAGGTCGTGGAAATTCAGAAGAACGTGAAGAAGTACAAGAAGAATTAGCTAAGTTGGATGCATTGGATGCTAAGGCTGATGAAGTACCAGCCGTCATTGCTGAAAACAATGCCAAGATTTTGGAATACTCAAAGGAAGATACAATCCTGTTGTATGAACAACGCGCTATTAACGAAACATTTGGCTCATTTACGGACTTCGAAACCGCTGTAAGTACTTTGTATGCGGACTATCTAAACGCTTTGCGTGTAGAAGGAGGTAAGTAATCATGAGTGATCGTCTACAAGAACGTTTAATGCAATACGAAAATCACATTGATGCAGACTTGGCGTTGATCAATCACTACAATACTGCTGCGCGTGATTTGACGGTAAAGCATCAACCTGAAGAACTACAGACATTGGCAGAGTTCTTAACCCAAACTTCTTTGGAAACTGTGTGGGTTACAGTACCACGCCAATACTCATTTGCAGATTGGTATCTAGTGGCATTGAGCCGCTTTATGTCATTGACTGGTATCGATGCCTACGACATGATTTTGCCAGAAGCACATGAAGAAATGCATATGTCATTTACTGGCTTTGGTTCAACCGCTGCATTCGCCTTTGTGCCTAACAAGGGGACTGAAGGGGGTGCCGCGTTTGTTGAAGTCGCGACAGGTCTGCGTCTATTCTACTGGTCACTAGAACGTCGTGAAATTAAGTTTAATGCGCACACATTGGCAGACTTATTAATTGGTAAGTTAGCCGATAGTAAAAATCGTGCGGTCTTTACGAAGATGTTCTTAGACTGGGCACGTTACATGGAAGAAGTCTTGGGATATGTAGTCGACTATAACGTCTTAGAAACAGCTAACGAATACGTTTACGGTATCATGCAAACTGAAAATACAGCTGCTGTGTTGGATAACTTGTTTGTGCAATCAGCACAAACACCATACATCCTACAACGTGTTGGTGATGAAGCGGTAATGGTTTTGGAAAATGATGTTGAACTACGACTATTCCAACCAAATGATGATCATTTGTGGGCTGTCCAAGTATTGGATAAGCAAAGCCAAGTTTCAATCATGGACCTATTGTTAGCACATGACTTTTTGGCTAACTGGTACATGGGACAACGTGCTGACTTTGAGCTAGCATACGATGTTAATTTGTTTGAAAACCAAACTGGCTTGGGTCATGATATCAATGCATTGTTCCTAGCTAAGCAAAATCCAAGTGTCGTAACTGAAACATCAGCTGTTGCACCGACTGTTCAAGTTGAAGTGCTTGAACCTAAGAAGGGTTAATGACATGTTAGATTTTGCTGGATATTTACGTACTGCCCGTGCGGTGCATGCTGATATGAGCTATGAATGGGCAACACCGGTTAAGCGTGACGATGTACCATTGAATGTCTATCTAAACCTAGATATTGCGCTAAGTGAATTGATGCAGGTAGCTCATGTCACACAACCAACTGTGCCGATGGAAATGCACGAAGAACAGGATGAAGCGGCGGTTTTGGCGGCCTATGCCCATGCCTTTGTATTATTCCTACAAGCATCAAACTTAATGCAGTGGACGCATTTAATGGTCATGGAAGATGAAGACTTGGCAAAATTTTCACGTTTCCCGCAACGTCAATTAGCGCACCAATTTATGGGTATTAAAACGATGTTGCTAAACAGTTACCATCAAAAGCGTCAGAGTGACTTTTCACATGCATGGCGTTCATTTTTAAAGTTGGGCTTAGTTGAATTACAATTGTCGCCTGAAGCGTTGGATGAACAAGTGCAGAAAACGTTACAAATGGCTAATGATTAGCTTGTATCGCATATAAAATCAAGCTACAATAATAAGGCAGTGTTTACATTGCCTTTTACGGCGTACCTGTAGCATAACTGGATAATGCACTCGGTTTCTACCCGAGCGATTGTGGGTTCGAACCCCACCAGGTACATATCAGGCAAGAAATAACGACTAAGAAGACCTCTATCCCATGAATAGGTGATAGGGGTCTTTTTATTACACAAGATTTTATGCAGGAAAGCATATTTGGGAGATTATGATGGAGATTGAAGACTTACTTGAGGTCACAACGCAAGCCGAACTACTGACGTGGCTAGCCCAGAATTATAAAACTGAAAAGGTCTGTTGGGTAACGGTTAGTATTAAGCCAGAACCAAATAAATTACAGTATTTAGATGCTGTTGAAGCAGCTTTATGTTTCGGCTGGGTTGATAGTACGAAGAAGAAATTGTCTGATACACAAACAGTACAACGTTTATCACCTCGCAGTAAAAAGAGTAACTGGACAGAGTTAAATAAGGAACGTGTACGGCGTTTGGAACGATTAAATCTAATGACGGATGCTGGACGTGCGGTCTTACCAAATATGGATATTTCATCATTTTTGATTGATTCTGAAATTAAAGATCGTATTGAAAACGAACCAGTTTTGGTTGAAAAATTTACTGAATTACCGGAACTATACACACGTATCTGTATCGATACAATCCAAAGTGTTCGTGATGATCGTGAAACTTATGAAAAAAGATTGAACAAATTTTTAGAGTCGTTACGCGAAGGAAAAATAATTGGCCAATGGCATGACAATGGGCGTTTGTGGCCAATTGATTAAGCACATGAAAACCCGTACAGTCGTGATTTCCAAGAAAGCGCATACAAAATTTCATAAAATTGAGTTGACGTATACCAATTTGGGTGTAATATTGTAAACGTTTACAAAACTTCTCAGTCAAATCGGAGGACTACGAGTATATGTTTAATTTTTTGAAGCCGGCACCAGATGCAACGGTAAAGGTTGCGCCTGATAAAATTGCAGGTTCATACCGCAAACATCAATTAGGGGTGTTGTTGGCAGCGTGTATTGGGTACATAGGGTATTACGTGATTCGTTTGATCTTTACAACAGAACAAACGGCCATCATGGAGACGTATAACCTTTCGTTGGCACAAATGGGGTTGATTCTATCAACCTTTGGTGTAGGATATGGATTCTCAAAGCTATTCATGGGAGCTTTGAGTGATAAGAGTAATCCAAATCGTTACTTGGCCACGGGGTTGATTTTGTCATCAATCTTGAACATCTTCCTAGGATCAACAGGAAACTTTAGTGTCATTTTGATTTTGATGCTTATGATTTCAGTCACCCAAGGAATGGGAGCTGCGGCCTGTCAAAAGTTAGTACAACTTTGGTGGGGACGTAAGAACCGTGGAACTGTCTACTCAATCTGGTCTTCAGCCCACAATGCTGGAGCCTTTGTCTGTGTGGCCATTGTGCAATTGGCAACATTCTTGTTTGCCGGTTCATTGCCAGCCATCTTCTACACAGCCTCATTCGTATCATTGCTAATTGCGGCCTTTATCTTGATTGTTGGTTCAGATCGTCCAACATCAGTTGGGTTGCCAAGTATTACTGAATACACTGGTGATGAAGTGATTGCTGATGGTCAGGTTGTTGAAGCTGAAACAACAGATTTGAGCATCGTTCAAATTTTTAAGAAGTACATTTTGACAAACAAGATTGTTTGGGCAATTACGTTAACTTCAATGTCTATGTATTTGATTCGTTTCGGAATTATGTCATGGATTCCAACTTACCTACGTGATGAAAAGGGCTTTGATCCGAACCAAGCGAAGTGGCTGATTGGAATGTTTGAATTAGCTGCCGTACCAGGGGTTATCTTGTTGGGGATGGTTTCTGATTTCTTGAAAGGACGTCGTGCCTTAGTTAGTTTAATTAGTGTGATTGGTCTTGCTGGATGTTTGTTCGTGTACTTCACAACAATGAACCACACATACATCATCATTACATTGTTTATCATGGGAACACTAATCTACGCACCATTGACCCTTGTTGGATTGATGGTTAACGAAGCAGTGCCAAAGTTTGCGGTTGGGTCATCAACTGGATTCATGGGATTCTTCCAATACATGGTAGGTGAAACACTAGCCACAGCCTTGATTGGTATCTTGGTATCAATCTACGGTTGGCAAGCATCAAATTACGTCTTGTTCGCTGCCGCAACGGCTGCCGTATTGTTGTTGACATACTTGTCAGTCAACGAACGAAAGGTGATTGCACGCGAAGAAGCAGACTTGCATTAAGCTCGATAAAAGCCATTTCTCTTGAAGTGGCTTTTCTGCTTTAATTAATCTTTTCCTATATATGAGAAACATTGCATAAATCGGAAAAGTGGTTTATAATAAACAACGTTGTGTTTGTGGAACTCACAAATTTCAACCATTCGTCGTCTGTATTAAGAGGTTTATCCCGCGGGCACGGTGAGTCTAAGTTAGTCAGAAATGACATAAATAAAAATGGAGGTCTACAGACTTATGGCAGAATATGCAATCATTGAGACTGGTGGTAAGCAATACAAGGTTGCCGCTGGTGATGTAATTTACATCGAAAAGTTGGACGCTGAAGCAGGCGAAAAGGTTACTTTTGATAAGGTCGTTTTCATTGACGGTCAATTCGGAGCACCTTACGTTGAAGGCGTTTCAGTTTCAGGAACTGTTGAGAAGCAAGGTAAGGAAAAGAAGGTTATCACTTTCAAGTACAAGCCAAAGAAGCACTCACATTCTAAGCAAGGTCACCGTCAACCTTACACTAAGGTTGTCATTGACACTATCGCCTAGGCATCTAAGGAGGATTTAAATCATGCAAATGCAATTGAATTTGAACAACTTGACGATGCACTCAAAGCACAAGGGTGGTGGATCATCTGCCAACGGTCGTGACTCTGCTGGACGTCGTCTAGGAACTAAGCGCGCTGATGGACAAAGCATCAACGCTGGATCAATTATCTACCGTCAACGTGGAACTCACATCTACCCAGGTGTAAACGTTGGACGTGGAAGCGACGACACATTGTTCGCTTTGACAGATGGTGTGGTTAAGTTCGGTCGTATGGGCCGTGACAAGCGCCAAGTATCTGTTATCTCTCGTGAAGAGTACAACGAAATCATCGGAAAGTAATTTCTACTTGATTTAAAAAGCCTTTACCATTTACGTGGTAAGGGCTTTTTTTGTGCAGAAATTCAATAATTACCGAAATCGATTCATTTAATGTGACATATATATATTGCTAAAAGACATGTATATTGTATAATTGATTTTGAAAGGGGTGCTTATGAAGAATACTAAAATGAAATTGGCGCGTATAGAAGCTGATCTGAGTCAAGCGAGTTTGGCGGAAAAAGTAGGAGTTACCCGACAAACAATTGGGTTGATTGAGTTAGGGAAATATAATCCGTCTATCAAATTATGTATTGATATTTGTAAGGTGCTTAATGTCACTTTGAATGATTTGTTTTGTGAGGAATAATGATGTTTACGAATAAGGATGAACGGGTAACGGCAACGCTACAACGGCTATATACGGCAGGATTTTGGCTTATACTGACTGTTACGGTTATTTATGTAGTATTAATGAGCGCAATGTTAAAAGCTCCGTATCATGAGTATGCATTCGCAATTTACCTATTAGCGGGCATCATACTATACATAGCTGTGGCACCAATCTTAGTTGGCATCATTGAAAAAGAAACTATGTCAATTAAAACAGGTTTGTTAAGTAGTTCAATTTGTGGATTGATTGTGGGGATAATTGTAACAATTAATAATCTTGCAAATTATGCGTCACATTATAAAAATGAACAAGTGTTTATGTTAATTCCGATTTTTATTATTTCTGCGCTATCTGCTATGGTGATCACAATGATGATTATTGTACCAATTCTGTTACTAAATAATTGGCGCCAAAACGAAATTGAACGCAACTTGGATGATTCAGAATTTTAAATTTAATCACAGATACTGTGCATAATATAAGAAATGGCGCATCGATAATTGAGCGTGATTCTCAGAAAATGTCGGTTGAAAAGGGTTATTTGAAAAGTTTTTTAAATAATTTTTTGTAAGTCGATGTCGGCGTTTTACTTACTAATTAAAAGGCTATGTAGCAGTGGTTTGAGTCCTCTATACGAGTTTTGGATTTAAGTGTTAAAACTCACGGTTCGACAGCTTACTTAAACAAAGCTTGTTGACAACTGAAATAGTTCTGGTAATGTTATGTCTATCGATAAGCCGTTGATAAACGGTTTCAGTAGAATTTCGGATTGTATGTAAGAGAAGCTGTGGTTGCTGTGAACAGCGCAGGTCCGGAAATTGAACTATTAACAATTAAATCAGATTAAAGAGGTGCTCATCAGAGGATGAGTGCAAGTTTTTGGGTGGTACCGCGGATATCTAATTCGTCCCAGTTATGTCTTTTGACGTAACTGGGACTTTTTTTATATCTTGAGGTATTTATCAAAGATAATTGTAGGCTTTTTAGGCAGACGATTATCTTGTTTAGTGCTACTCAAAATGCTTTTTTAGGTGGCGATTGAACAATTAAATCAACTTTGAGTGGTAACTATTTCGGTAGTTACAGTGTGGGTGGTACCGCGGATATTAAATTCGTCCCAGTTATGTCTTTGACATAGCTGGGGCTTTTTTGTTTACAAAAGGAGAATGAACAATGGGTTATGGCGTAAGTATAAACAGTTAAACCGGTTAGATGACGGATAAGGAAACATTGACACTAAAGCAAATACATAAGGAGAGATAAGATGAAAATAACAAAAAGTCTATCAGGCTTGATGCTGGTGTCAGTAAGTGCAGTTGCGATTACGGGACTTGCAGCTAGTCAGTTACATGCCAAGACAGGAAGTACGGTTGATCCTGTCGGAACGATTCACTGGACTGAAGCAGGACCACTAACAACGATGGATCCTGTGAAAGGAGCGGTAAACGTTGATTCCAATGCCCAGGTGGCAATTGGGGAAGGGCTAGTACGAAGTGATCAACAAAATAAACCACAACTAGCATTGGCAGACAAGATGACGATGAGTAGTGATGGGCTAACGGTACACTTCAAGCTAAAGCCTAATTTGAAGTGGTCAAATGGTGACGCACTAACAGCACACGATTTTGTGTTTGGTTGGCGTCGAGCGGTTGATCCGACTAGTCAATCAACAAGTGGCAGTTCATTTTCGGGGATTGCTTTTGCGGATGATATTGTCTTAGGCAAAGAAAAGAATGTCGAAAAATTAGGAATTGAAGCATTAGATGATCACACCTTGGTTGTAAAGTTAGAGCGCCCATTACCGCAATTAAAAAGTCTCTTAACGTTATCGCCATTTTTGCCACAAAACGAAAAATTCGTTAAAGCACAAGGCAATAAGTTTGGCACAACAGCGAAAAACACGATTTCTTCTGGACCATTTAAAATGACCGAATGGGATGGTTCATCAGATAAATACGCATTTGAAAAGAATGATCAATACTTTGATGCAGCACATGTGAAGGTGCCTAAGGTGAAAGTGTCAGTCATTAGTAATCGTAATACCGGCTACAACTTGTACCAATCCGGTGTAATTGATTTCACACCGTTAACGGCACAACAAGTGAGTGCTTCTAAATTCAGTCCTGATTTCAAAGTCCAATCAAATGCGATGGCAGCATCAGTTGCGCTGAACCAAAACAAAGTTCCCGCATTTAAAAACAAGCACATTCGCGAAGCACTTTCGATGAGTTTGGATCGGGAATTATTGACCGACAAGATTCTAACTGGAAGTGCGAAACCAGCACGTACCTTCGTCGCAGAAAACTTAGTTGAAGATCCAAATACGCATAAAGACTTTACCCAAGATATTCCAACTAACGACGTCTTACGTTTCAACCCTGAAAAAGCGCAAGAAAAGTTGACGCAAGGTCTGAAAGACCTGAATCAAAAAAACTTGAAGATTACTTTGTTAGCAGATGATTCAGATGGTGGAAGTCGAACTGCTCAATTCATCAAGGCGCAATTAGAAGCGTTAGATGGGATTGAAATCAGTATTAAGACAGTGCCACCACGTTCACGTATCATGATGTCACAAGCAGGTGACTTTGAAATGACCGTCACTAAAATGGGGGCGGATGTCGCAGACCCAACCGCATTCTTAGATAGTTTCAAAAGTGATAGTGAGATGAATAATAGCGGTTGGGGCAATCCAAAGTTTGATCAGTTACTGAAAGAAGCCAGTACAGTAAACGCAACCGCGCCAGAAGCCCGCTTTAAGCAGTTGAAGGAAGCGGAAGAATTACTAACAGATGAATTAGCAACGATACCGCTATACTACGGCTCACAGGCAGCGCTGCAGAACCCAGAAGTTAAAGACGTTGTCTTTCATCCATCTGGTGCCGCAGTTGATTGGAAATGGGCACATCGTGAGCAATAAAGAGGAGAGAGTAGATGTTTAAATACGTAATGAAAAGATTAAGCATGCTGCTGGTGACGTTGTTTCTAGTCATCTCAGCAACCTTCTTCTTGATGAAATTAATGCCTGGTTCGCCTTTTGCGAATGCAGATAAATTAACACCAGATCAACAAGCAGCCTTAGCTGCGCAATACGGCCTAAATGATCCGTTGTGGATGCAATACGGTAATTACGTATGGCGTGCGTTGCACTTTGATTTTGGTGAATCATTCCAATTTCCTGGTCAAACAGTATCGCAACTAATCAGTATGCGTCTAGGACCATCAGTTCAAATTGGCCTACAAGCTTTAGTTTTTGGGGTCACATTAGGTATCTTGATGGGAATCTTTGCCATGATGCATCATCATCGCCGTGGCGATAAGGTAGTCTCATTCATGAGTATGGTTGGTATGTCTGTGCCATCATTTGTGGTGGCGGCCTTACTGCAATATTTTGTTGGTTTAAAGCTAGGTTGGTTGCCAATCGCTGGGTGGGAAGGATTTAAATTTACCATCTTACCAACCTTGGCATTGACGATTGCACCTTTTGCGTTATCAACACGCTTTATGCGCGCTAAGTTGATTGATGTCATGCAAACAGACTATGTTGCTTTTGCCCGCGCAAAAGGACTAACACCACGTCAAATTGTTAAGAATCATATGTTACGTAACGCATTGTTACCGTTGGTTACGATTTGTGGACCGTTAGCGGTTGGCTTGATGACCGGTTCAGTTGTTATTGAACAAGTCTTTGCGATTCCGGGAATTGGAAATCAATTCGTATCAGCAATCTTAACAAATGACTACCCAATGATTATGGGAACCACAATTGTCTACGCAAGTTTATTGATGATTGTGTTACTGATTACAGATTTGATTTACGGTTGGTTAGATCCACGTATTCGTTTTGATAGATAGGAGAAAAGTATGGTTGAGACACAACAAATAACTGATGCACATTTTAAACTCCTATCACCGGATTTTAAGCATGATACCAAGGAAGATACAACACCAGCTGTGTCATTTTGGCGTGGCGCGTTTGGCCGATTAAAACGACATCGTGGAGCTATGATTGCTTTAGCAATTCTAGGGATTATTTTCTTTGCAGTAACGGCATCGGTTGGATTCGCAACAGAAGAAACAACGTCGGTGCAAAATATTCGACAACAGAATTTACCACCTAAGTTACCAGGTGGGGTTATGGGCTTTGATGGAAGCCAGCATTTAGTGGGAGGTAAAACAATTGATGCGTATGCACAAGCAGGTGTACCGAATGAATTCCACATTATGGGGACTGATGAATTTGGCCGCGATATTTTCAAGCGTATTTTATACGGTACACGTATTTCGTTATTAGTCGCATTAATCGCTACGGTGATTGATTTAAGTATTGGTGTCTTATACGGCATGATTGCTGGCTGGCGCGGTGGAAAAACGGACTTATTCATGCAACGTTTTCTAGAGATTTTGGCAGCAATTCCGAGTCTAGTTATTTTCGTTTTATTAATTCTGTGGATGAAGCCGGGGATGTTAACAATCGCCTTGGGAATTGGACTAACATCATGGGTAACGATGGCACGACTAGTCCGCGGAGAAGTCCTACATTTAAAGTCAGCGGAATTCGTGATTGCTGCGAAAACACTAGGAACGTCTGATTGGAAAATTGCTTGGAAACACTTACTACCAAATATGAGTTCAACGATTATTGTCCAACTGATGTTTACGATTCCGGGTGCGATTTTCTTTGAAGCATTATTGTCATTCATGGGTTTGGGTCTATCAACAGCATCCTTGGGAACACTATTGAATGAAGGGCAAAAGTCATTCCAATTCTACCCATACCAATTGGTGATTCCAATGATTGTCTTGTCACTATTGATGATGAGTTTTAACGCCTTAGGGGATGGCCTACAAGATGCCTTAAATCCAAAAGAAACCATTAACAATTAATAATTAACGAAAGGAGTTAAAGCTATGACAGACACAATCTTGAGTGTGAAAAATCTACATGTATCTTTCGATACTAAACGTGGTCAAGTACATGCGCTACGTGGTGTTAATTTTGATATTAAGGCCGGTGAAACTTTAGCCATTGTTGGTGAATCAGGATCAGGAAAGTCAGTAACAACCCAAGCGATTATGGGCCTATTACCTGGTAATGCGCATATTGATTCGGGAGAGATTGATTTCGCGGGGAAACAACTAGTTGGCGCAACCGAAAAGGAATTTGAAAGCATTCGTGGTTCAGATATCACCATGATTTTTCAAGATCCTATGACGGCGTTAGATCCAACGATGACAATTGGTAATCAATTGGTGGAACCATTGATGCTTCACCGTGGAGTAAGTAAAGAAGATGCTTGGCAACAAGCAGCTGCATTGTTAGCTGAAATTGGTATTCCAGATAGTCAAAAGAGTTTAGACGCCTACCCACACCAATTTTCAGGAGGGATGCGTCAACGTATTGTGATTGCAATTGCGTTAATTACCCAACCACAGATTATGATTGCGGACGAGCCCACAACGGCTTTGGATGTAACCATTCAGGCGCAAATTCTAGACGTGATGCATAAGTTACAGCAGCAATTAGGTACCGCAATTATTTTCATTACACATGATTTAGGCGTGGTTGCTAATATTGCTGATCGTGTTGCGGTTATGTACGCTGGAGAAATTGTCGAAGTTGGGACGAAGCAAGAAGTGTTCTTAAATCCCCAACACCCATACACATGGGGGTTACTGGCCTCAATGCCAAGTGTGCAATCTAAGATGACACGTTTGCACACGATTCCGGGAACGCCGCCGGACTTGTTACACGAGCCGACTGGGGATGCCTTTGCACCACGTAATCCCTTCGCATTGGAAGTTGATTTGATGGCACGTCCGCCAATGTTTACGGTATCAGATACACATCAAGCAGCCACGTGGTTGCTTGATGAAAGAGCACCTGAAATAACGCCACCGGCAGAAATTATCCATCGTTGGCAGGCGTTTAAAGCTAAAAAGGAGGTCGTTGCTCATGACAGTTAAACCAATTGTGTCTTTTTCAAATGTATCAGTCACTTTTGATGCAGACACGAAGCATCAAAAAACAGTATTAAAAGATGTATCTTTCGACATTATGCCAGGAGAAGTATTTGGTCTGGTTGGTGAATCTGGATCAGGGAAAACGACCTTAAGTCGGGCATTATTAGGTATCATTAAACCAGAGTCAGGCAATATTCGCTTTGATGGACAAGATGTTCAAGCAATGAATAAACGTGAGATGAAGCAGTTTAAACAAACGATTCAAATGATTTTTCAAGATCCTAGTGCATCGTTAAATGGACAAATGAAGGTTTCAGACATTATCGCGGAAGGGCTAGATGCACATAAACTATATGCTTCTAAAGACGAACGCCAACAAAAAATCACCGAGATTTTAAAGGTAGTGGGATTGAAAGAAACCGATGGTAATCGTTACCCCCATGAGTTTTCTGGTGGACAACGCCAAAGAATTGGAATCGCCCGGGCACTAATCATGCATCCAAAGTTTGTGATTGCGGACGAACCAATCTCGGCGTTAGATGTGTCAATTCAAGCTCAGGTAATTAATCTAATGCAGGATCTGAAAGAAACATTAAAATTGACTTACTTGTTTATTGCGCATGATTTACCTATGGTACAACATATCTCAGATCGAATTGGTGTTTTGTATCATGGTGAATTAGTGGAGGTTGGGCATGCGAACGACATTTTCAATAACCCGCTTCATCCATATACCCAAACATTAATTCAAGCGATGCCAGTTGAAGATGAACATGAAAAACAAGATTGGCTGCAACCAATCGTCTCATTTGTTGAAGAACAAAAGCTGATGAAAGTGTCAGATGACCGTTGGGTACGTACTGATGATCAGAATCTGGAGCGTTTCCGTATTCATTTAGCGCACGTGTAGAAAAGATTCGTGAAAGATTGATTATTTGAAAAAAGTAGATAAATTCAATTTTTAAACTAAAAAAATTAAAATAAAAATGCGTTTTCATTTATGTTAGCTTACATATGTTGATAGAAAGCAATGTGTATGTTCGTGAACAGTTAAATACATTTGATATACAATCATGACACCGTGTCACTTTATGTGATGCGGTGTTTTTTACTTACTAAATACCTTTTAATTTGAATAATTAGGGTGTACTCTGTAGTAGACTGATTGTGAATGAAATAACTATTGTGAACAGGAGGTGTATGATTAACGTTATATTTTTTGTGTGAATTTTATGCGATTTAAACGATTTTTTTAATATATATATATCGTGATTGTAGGTTGTTTTTGAAATAAAGTTAAAGCGATTTGTGAATATTATAACGGTTCAATTGATTTGGTTAATAAGTGTAATGTTTATTGAGATAGGGCTGTTTAAAAACAGTTATTATGTTATCTGTACACAAATCTTAAATATATAAACATATTGAATTTTGTACAAACAAAGGAATAGAAGATGAAAAAGCATATTGTCATGACACTGATGAGTACATTACTGATCGGTTTGAGCGCGGGTGAGTTCATGGATGTGAACATTATTCATGCGGATGAAACTAATTTAACAGAAGATAACGTTGTCGTGATTCCAGATGAGAATTTACAAAAGGAATTACAACGTGCTTTGGGGACGGGCGTTCCATTAACGAAGGAAAACTTGTTGAAAGTCACAAGTCTAAATCTAACGTATTCTGATATCACTGATTTAACTGGTTTAGAATATGCCAAAAATCTAAAATTAATTGATTTGTCTGGGAATGCCATTGCTAGTATTGAACCTTTAGGACAGTTACATCATTTAGAATCTGTGAGCCTACGCTTCAATAAATCTAAAGTCCTACCTGACTTGGCGCCGTTAAAGACTACATCTGTTGCACAATTGAATTTAGTGGCTAATGCCTATGGGCTAGAACCGGACAAGTTATCAGCGGTTAGTGATTTAACCAATTTGGTAACACTAGAAATGCAAAATACTAAATTGAGTGTCGTACCTGATCTAAGTAAGTTAACAAAATTACGTTCATTGGGGATGGGTGGTAATCAATTAACTGATGTGAGTGCATTGGCAAGTATGACGGAATTGACAGAATTAGAAATTAATTCAAATCAAATTACTAATTTTGAGCCTGTGTCACATCTAACCAATCTAGAGCGTATTGCGCTTGGAAATAATCGTTCTGCCGATGTGAGTTCCTTGAAGAGTTTGACGAAATTGAAAAAAGCTAATTTCTCACAAATGGGATTATCAAATAATGAAATGTCAATCTTCGCAGGTATGAAGGACTTAGAAATTTTGGCAATTGACTTTAATGATCAAATTTCAGATTTAAGCAGCTTAAGTAAGCTAACGAAATTAAGTGATTTAGATTTTAGCAAAGATAATGTGTCATCTTTGACGCCGTTGGCTGAATTAAAAAATCTAAAGTATCTTGGTTTTTCAAATAATAACGTATCTGATATTTCTGTCTTGAAAGAATTAAGTGGATTGGAAACAATCAACATGATGCGTAATCATATTTACGATTTGAGCGCGTTGAAAGATTTGACTAAAATCACACGTGTAAATGCGAAGTTCCAAGCAGTAACGCTGCCGGTAGCGATGATTAATGATAAGAAGGCATCAGGATTAATTCCGGTATTAGTGAAGTCTCGTAACGCAAATGTATTACCAATAAAACTACAATCTGATGGTCAACTAACAGTGAACGATGAGGGACTGTTACTAACTGATATTGATGTGAATAAAGATAATGAAGTTTACATGTCTTGGGAGACCGATGCGGAAGATAAGGCGATTAAATTTACTGGGACATTGACGCAACCTGTTCAACTAAAGGGTGCAGACAAGACTGACGAAAATCAAGCCGTTAAGATTTCTGTCTTAAAGGGTGATGGCAGCAACCTAACGTCAGTTGCAAGTAACTTTATTCAAACGAATGCAGTGGTAGAAACCCAGGCTGACGGACAAAAGACATTGTTGATTAAAGTCATTGTTCCAAAGACTTATGGTGCAGATAGTATCACTTTCTTGCACGGAACTAAGGTTTCAACCAAGTTAGTTGGAGAAACATACGTACTTGAATATCGCTTTGCGTTAACTGAGGATGCTCTTAATGGCACGCCATTTAAGGAAAATATGCACGTTAAGATTAATCCTGAAGTGCTGAATTATGATCATCATTATGATGTTTTCTTCAAGCTTTATGGGTTAACAAATGATGCCGACAAGGATGCAGAACAACCTGCAGAACCTGAAGTGAAGCCTAATCCGGATGAAGAAGCTACTAAGCCTGAGACTGAAGATAAGCCAGAGGATGTGAATAAGGACACAGAATCTAACAATGATGTCACACCATCTAAAGAACAAGATGTTGTGACATATAAGGCCCATTATTTAAAGGTGGGGACAAATGATACATCTGTAATGGCGCAATATATGTTGAAGAGCGCACAAATGTACTATCAAAATGGACATCAATACTTAGTCATTAGTGCAAATGATGACAAAGCCGCAGCGATGATTCAAAACATGTTGATGAATGAAAAATCATACGTGAAGCGTGAAAGTACTAAGTTCTATTTTGATTTGGGAACTAAGAAGTTACAAAACGATGTAACGATTACATTGAACGGATTTGTAAGTGTCTCAGCGTATATTCCTGGTCTTGGTCAATTCAAAGAAGAACAACCATTTACGTTACAGTTAGATGAACGTACTGTTCAAGAGAATAAGACACCAGAAAAGCAAGAACCAGAAAAGCAAGAACCAGAAAAGCAAACACCAGAAAAGCAAACACCAGAAACACCGAATGTTCCTGATAAGCCACAAGATGTGAATAAGGATACAGAATCACATAACGATGTTAATCCATCTAAGGAACAAGATGTTGTGACGTATAAGGCTCATTACTTAAAGTTAGGGACAAATGATACATCTGTAATGGCGCAATATATGTTGCAGAGCGCACAAATGTACTATCAAAATGGACATCAATACGTATTAATCAGTGCAAATGATGATAAAGCAGGAGCGATGATTCAAAACTTGATGTTGAATGGAAAAGGCTACGTAAAGCGCGAAGGAACTAAGTTCTATTTCGATTTGGGAACTAAGAAGCTACAAAACGATGTAACGATTACATTAAACGGGTTTGTAAGTGTCTCAACGTTTATCCCAGGCCTTGGACAATTTAAGGAAGAACAACCATTCACACTTCGCTTAGATGGACGTACGGTTCAAAAAGATAGTGTACCTGATAAGAATAAAAACACTGAAAGTACCGAGCCAGAAAAGCAAGAGCCAGAAAAGCAAACACCAGAAACACCAGAAACACCAGAAACACCGAATGTTCCTGAGAAGCCACAAGATGTGAATAAAGATAAAGAACCACAGCAAGATACAAAACCATCTAAGGAACAAGATCTTGTAACTTATAAAGCACATTACTTGAAGCTAGGAACGTCTGATGCTTCCGTGATGGCACAATACATGCTGAAGAGTGCACAAATGTACTATCAAAATGGACATCAATATTTGGTGGTCAGTGCTAATAATGATAAAGCAGCAGCGATGATTCAAAACTTGATGTTGAATGGAAAAAGCTACGTAAAGCGCGAAGGAACTAAGTTCTATTTCGATTTGGGAACTAAGAAGCTACAAAACGATGTAACGATTACATTGGACGGTTTTGTAAGTGTCTCAACATTTATCCCAGGCCTTGGACAATTTAAGGAAGAACAACCGTTCACGCTTCGCTTAGATGGACGTACGGTTCAAAAGGGTATTGTACCTGATAAGCCAGTTGAACATGACGATGCTGATAAACAAGTTGATGAGCAAAAGAACAAACCTGAAAAAGAATCAGAACAAGACAAGCAACCGGATAAGACTAAGCCGAATAAGTCTGATTCAGAAGATAAGTCTGGCACACCAAACAAAAACAACGTGACACCAAATAAATACCACAATTATGTAGCGAAGTTCTTGAAGTTAGGTACGGATCAAACTTCAGTGATGGCGCAATACATGCTAAACGCAGCGCATGTTGAAATTAAGGGGAACCAAGCGACAATCACTATTTTCGCCAACAATGAAGCAGCGGCGAATATGATTACGCGTTTGATGATTGGCGGTCAAAAGGCCGTCCGTTCTGGTAACAGTTTCACAGTAACTTTGCCAAAGTCAGTTTTGACAACGACAATTGTTGGACACGTGGACGTTGATGTACCGGGCGTTATTAAGGAATCACAACCATTCTCATTACGCCTAATTGCTGGCTTTAAGGGAACACCTAAAACAGAAGATGCAGTACATGAAGAAGTTGCTCCGCAAGTACCAACACAAGATGGACAAGTACACACGAATAATAAGGGTGTAACTAAGTCACGTGAATTACGAGTGAACAAGAATACTGTTGAATCAGCCGATGCAACGACACCAATCGAGGTAGTGAAGCCATTGAATAATGCAACAACGACAAACCAAACGGATACTGTTTTGCCAATGCATTTTGTTCCTACAACTAAGGTGG